>NZ_JAUBOJ010000035.1:0-8928 GCF_036700185.1 Microcoleus sp. BM001215392
AAGTCCTCTTAAGAGGACTGAAGAACTCATTAGTCCTCTTAAGAGGACTTTCGCTTTGAGACAGGGAATTCATTCCCTGTCGGACTATCGGCTTTACCTGGAAAGTTGACACGCTTGGAACCATGCCGTTTCCCAACAGATTTAACCTACTCCAGAAACGATCGCAAAACCCAGAACTGCGACAAACACAATCAGGGCATAAAATTGAGCGCGACCGCTTTCAAAGTATTTCAAACCTTCGCCCGTAACCAGGGTGAGAAACCCTGTTAAGTTGACGATACCATCGACGACTCGCAAATCCACTTCCATGACTTGCCGCGCCAAACGGCGACTGCCTTTAACGAAGAGAACTTCGTTAATATCGTCGAGATACCACTTGTTGAGGGAGAATTCGTAGAGTGGCTTGATTTTTTGGGCGATCGCATTTGCATCGATTTTCCGGCTCAAATACATCAGAGAAGCCAAAGTAATGCCCAACAAAGCAATACCTACAGAACTGCCTCCCATGATTAGAAATTCCGTCAAATCAAACTCAGCAGCGTGTGCCAAAACTTCTTCCAGAGACTCGCCAGGAGCGCGCACAAACTGCTCGAAATAATTGGCAAACGGTGTACCGAGAAAACCGATAAACACAGAAGGTACAGCCAACAACACTAACGGTAGAGCCATTGTCAGAGGAGACTCGTGAGGAAAATGGTCATGCTCGTCGTGACTTTCGCCAGTTGATGCCAATTCCTTAATGTTCATCGCTCCAGGGCCGAAAACCACACCCGGTTGCAGGAGTTGTTGCTTGATGGCGTTGTTATTGCCCCGGAATTCGCCCTCAAAGGTGCTGAAGTACATCCGAAACATATAAAACGCAGTCATCCCCGCAGTTACCCAGCTCACAGCCCACAGAGCCGGATTTGCATGGAAAGCTTGGGCGAGGATTTCGTCTTTTGACCAGAAACCTGCAAAGGGCGGAATGCCGCAGATTGCTAAATTGCCGATTAAAAAGCAAGTAGCGGTAATCGGCATATATTTCCGCAAGCCACCCATGACTCTCATGTCTTGAGCGAGGGCGGGGTTGTGCCCGACGACATCTTCCATGCCGTGAATGACTGAACCCGAACACAGGAACAGCATTGCTTTGAAGTAAGCGTGGGTCATTAGGTGGAAGAGTCCGGCACTGTAGGCGCCGACTCCCATTGCCATCACCATGTATCCCAATTGGGAGATTGTGGAGTAGGCTAAGCCTTTTTTGATGTCATTTTGGGTAATTGCGATCGAAGCACCCATGAATGCTGTAAAACAGCCGGTGCAGGCGATCAAATTCATGACTGCGGGCAGCCCTTCAAACACTGGATACATCCGAGCGATCAGGAAGACGCCGGCGGCTACCATCGTGGCGGCGTGGATTAGAGCGGAAATCGGGGTGGGGCCTTCCATGGCGTCTGGGAGCCAGACGTGGAGGGGGAATTGAGCTGATTTGGCTGCTGGGCCCAAAAATATCAGGACTCCGAAGATGGTTGCGAGAGTTGCGCTCAAAGCACCGGATTCGACTAGGGAGTGCAGCCGTTCGCCCATTACGTCAAATTCAAAGCTGCCGGTGGCCCAGTAAATGCCGAGGATGCCCAGCAGGAGGCCGAAGTCGCCGACGCGGTTGGTGACGAAGGCTTTTTGGCAGGCGTCTGCTGCTGGTTTGCGATC
Organism: Microcoleus sp. BM001215392; assembly: GCF_036700185.1. Classification (NCBI taxonomy): domain Bacteria; kingdom Bacillati; phylum Cyanobacteriota; class Cyanophyceae; order Oscillatoriales; family Microcoleaceae; genus Microcoleus; species Microcoleus sp. BM001215392. The sequence continues at coordinate 1,690 of NZ_JAUBOJ010000035.1, forward strand.
GTACCAAAATCCGACTAGCAGGTACGAACACATACCTACCAGTTCCCAGAAAATGTAAATCTGAACGATGTTCGGGCTGATTACCAGACCTAGCATTGAGGCGCTGAAGATGCTGAGGTAGGCGTAAAATCGCACGTACCCGTCATCGTGTGCCATGTAGCCGTCGGTGTAAATCATCACCAAAAAGGCGACCGTGGTGACGATCGCCAGCATTACCGACGTGAGGGGGTCGATGATATAGCCCATATTCAGCGAGAAGTCCCCAGCAGAGGCCCACTGAATGGTTCGGGTGTAGGGTGCGTGGCCCTGTAGTTGACTCCACAGCAATGCGAAAGACATTACCGCTGACCCTCCGAGGGTCGAAAGGATTAAAATCGCATTCGCTTGTCGGAGTTTGTTGGTTGCCTGGTTAAAGGTGATTAAGCCTAAACCTACTAGCATTGCGCCTGCCAGTGGCAGGACTGGAATCAGCCAAGCGTATTGATAAAGCAGTTCCATGACTGATAGGTAGTTTAAAGTTTCTACTAGATATGCGAAAACTGTAAACAATTGTGACACACGCTTGCGCGACTGGGCAGAAAGACTCTCTACAATTCTTAAGTATTGCCGATCGACAATCCTTAAGAATTGCTGCTTGTGTTGCCGATCGATCTAGTTCGCCTTAAGTCTATGCCAAAAGATAGATTGACAAATTTCCAATTTTTGTATGCAGCCTATGAATAATCAATAAACCGGGTTTTTCCACCAATACCCTCGCGCTCGATGCGGTATTGTCGTAAAAAAACCCGGTTTCTGCCGACCTTTAAAGGTTGGGGTAAATGTCTGGTTGCCGATCGAATGGGTAATTCCCCAATGCTCGATCGATAGGAACCGAATGCCTTTTAACCGTTACCGGTTGGCTACTTCCTGCGGTTGCAGGCGTTGACTTTGGGGACAATTCTGAGTGGCGAGCATCCAGGAATCCAGAGTGCGCCGCAGTTCCTCGCGTCCTTGATAATGTTCAAATCTAAATCGAGATCGATCGCCCTCAAATAAAATCAGTGTGGGTAGACTGGTCAGCCGGTAAGTATTTGCCAACTTCAAACTTTGATCGGCATTCACCCCTAGGAGCTTGACTTTTCCTGCCCACTGTGCTTCAAAACTGGTAAGCGTGGGGTCGATCGCGCGGCACAAACCGCACCAAGGCGCCCAAAAGTGAACTAAAACGGGGGTAGAGGCTTGAAATACCTCTTGTGCAAAAGTGCGTTCGCTAACCGACAACACCATGATCCCTCAAAATTTAATAATTTTTTTTCTATCCTAGGGATCATGCTACCAGTATATGTTCCCTGTGACACGCATCAAAAAAGGATGAATTTTCCACAGCAGGCCCGTAAAAATGACTACGCCTACGTAGGAAGGGCGCAGGAACTCTAGCAAATCAAAGGTTTGACGCTTTTGCAGGATTGCCAAAAATGGAATAATTGAGGTTTGAGATTTGATGGTTTCAAAGGATTCGCCAAAACGAGCGCGCAGCCGGCTGTCACCGTGCCAGACTCCGAATAGGTGGTGAAGTACCAAACCGATGGAAGTGACGAGGGTAAAGCTAGTACCAATCCAGAGGGTGTGGGCCACGCACCAAATCACCTGTCCCACCATTTGCGGGTGACGGGTAATGCGGATGATGCCGGCTTGGTAGAGGTGAACCTCCGGCTTTTGGATGGCGGCAATTTCTAGGAGGTTGAAGGTTGCTGGGTACAGAAACAGAAAGGAAATTGCCGACAGTATCCAAACCGCGGGTTTAACTCCGGGTACGCCCTGTACTTGCCAAAGCTGCACGCCGTCGTAGCGGTGGTTGAAAAAGTAGACAACCAGAATCACGGCCAGCGGTAAACTGACAAGGGCAAACAAAACTCGGTAAAGTCTCGGCCCGATCAGCTTTTCACCTTTTGGGCGCAGGGCTGCTAAACCGCTGTGGGCGATCGCAAAACCAAATAAAAGTCCGAGAATAACTAAGTGGGAGTCAAGCGCCAAGTCGATCGTCATTGCAAATATTAAGAAAAGTTATTGATTGTCTGCCAAATTGTGTCACAAAGTATCTATGGGAGCATTCAGCGGTTATCAGTCAGTTAACTGTTCACTGTTCGCTGTTGACTGTTGACTGGAAAGCTGTTCGCTGTTGACTGTTCGCTGTTGACTGTTCGCTGGAAAGCTGTTGGCTGCCTACAGTCAACAGTCAACCGTCAACTGACAACTGACAACTGACAACTGACAACTGACAATTTAGATATATGTCTGACCTTCCTTTCACTTTAGACCAGTTACGCATCCTCAAGGCGATCGCCTCTGAAGGAAGCTTCAAACGCGCCGCCGACAGCCTCTACGTATCCCAGCCAGCAGTTAGCTTGCAGGTGCAAAACCTAGAGAGACAGTTGGACGTGCCGCTGTTTGACCGGGGGGGGCGGCGGGCTCAACTGACCGAAGCCGGACACCTGCTGCTGAGTTACGGCGAGAAAATTTTATCGCTTTGTCAAGAAACTTGTCGAGCTCTCGAAGACTTGCAAAATCTCCAAGGCGGTACTTTGATCGTCGGCGCTTCTCAAACCACGGGGACGTACTTACTACCCCGGATGATCGGGATGTTTCGGCAAAAGTACCCGGATGTAGCGGTACAGCTTCACGTGCATTCGACCCGCCGCACGGCGTGGAGTGTGGCCAACGGACAAATCGATTTGGCAATTGTTGGCGGAGAAATCCCTACCGAACTTGTAGAAGCTTTAGAAATTGTTCCTTACGCTGAGGACGAACTGGCTCTGATTCTCCCTCCGTCTCACCCGATGGTACAACAAGACAGCATCCAAAAAGAAGACCTTTATAAATTGCAGTTTATTTCCCTGGATTCGCAGTCTACTATCCGCAAAGTCATCGATCAGGTACTGACTCGATGCGGGATTGACACGCGCCGCCTAAAAATCGAGATGGAGCTCAACTCCATAGAAGCCATTAAAAATGCCGTTCAGTCGGGGCTGGGGGCTGCTTTTGTGTCAGTTTCGGCGATCGAAAAAGAGTTGATGATGGGCGTCTTGCACAAATCTAAAATGGACGAAGTTTTGGTAACTCGAATTTTGTCGCTGATTTACAACCCCAACCGCTACCGTTCTAAAGCAGCAGAGGCTTTCAGCAATGAAATTTTGCCTTCCTTTGCCACTTATTCGACTACCCAGGAAAAGAAAGAACCTCCGGCTATGGATTTGGGACTGATAGAAATAGCAACTACCAACTCAGGGGGAAGTTGATTTATTAAGTTGCTGGCTCTCAGCAGTTCGCGCGTAGTTTAGAGATTAAAATCAGGTTTGAGAACCCCTGGAAAAAATTGATAAATTGGGAATCGAGAATCGGGAATCAAAAATCGGTAATATCATGTCCGAGCGGTGGCTTATATTTATTGCGAGTGCGAGCGTCTAGCTCGCAATGAAATGATAACTGATTAACCGGACATGATATAATTGGCTTTTTTGATGCCAAAACCTACTAATACCAAAACTAGATAAAAAGGGTAAAATAAACTGGGATTGGTATAAAAGAAAAGTTGAACCGCGCAGAATTAGGAATTAAACCATTGCCAATTCCCCATTCCCCATTCCCCATTCCAAATTAGCAATTCCAAATTAGCAATTCCAAATTAGCAAACCAAAATGGAAGTTTACTGCACCCGCCCGAGCTGCCCGCGCCCTCAAAACAATTTTTCTGACCTCGATGACAGTTCCCTGCTGAAAACGGTGCAGCAAAGGTATTGCAAGAGCTGCGGAATGCCCCTGATTTTGAGCGGGCGCTATTTGCCAGTCAGGTTGCTGGGTCAAGGCGGTTTTGGGGCGGCATTTTTGGCCAGAGACCGCTATACTCCGGCGATGCGGCAGTGCGTTGCTAAACTTTTGCAGCCGTCGGCAAATCTGAGTCCGGCACAGCTAAAAATCGCTCAAACTCTGTTTGAACGGGAAGCGGCGGTGCTGGAAGAACTGGGAAACGAACATTCGCAAATTCCGAGTTTGCTGGCGTTTTTTGACCTGACTGTTCCGAGTTTGCAGCCGGGGAAAAACGATCAGTTTTTCTATCTGGTTCAAGAATTCATTGACGGTGACAATTTGGAGGAAGAACTTGTTGTTAAAGGCAAGTTTTCGGAAGCTGAAACGATGGAGGTGCTGCGGGAAATTTTGAAGGTTCTCGATTTTGTACACTCGCGCGGTTCGATTCACCGGGATATTAAGCCTGCTAATATTATGCGGTCTAAAAATGGTCGGCTTTATTTATTAGATTTTGGGGCTGTCAAACAGGTGACGCAAACTGCGGGTACTTCTAAGGCTTCGACTGGTATTTATTCTTTGGGTTATGCTCCGCCAGAACAGATGAACGGACAAGAAGTTTATCCCGCAACGGATTTTTATGCTTTGGCTGTGACTTGCATTACTTTGCTGAGCGGTTTACAGCCGACGGAGTTGTTTGATAGTTATCAAAATCAGTGGAATTGGCGATCGCGCGTACAGGTAAGCCCGCGTTTGGCTGAAGTTCTCGATCGAATGTTATTACCCGCTCCCAGCCAGCGCTATCAATCGGCGATCGAGGTGGAAGCGGCTCTGAAATACAATTCTCAACAGCCTACGATAATCGTGCAGCCTCCAATAGTACAGACTCCGCCTCCCCTACAGCCTCCGGTATTACCACCAACTCAGCCGCCTTATGTGCCTCCTGTGGTGGCGCCTCCTCCCGGAGGTGTGCAAGCTCCATCAAGAAAGGCTTTTTCGATTTGGGATATTTTGGGAGGGGCTGCGTTTACGGGTTTTGAGGGTGGGTTGCTGGCGATCGCCCTGACGAGTTTGCTACCGAATCCCAGTGTGAGTATCGGATTGTTGGGGATGATTGTGGGGGGGCTAATTTTGGGCCAGTACCGCAGGGCGATCGAGCAAACTGAGATGCTGATTATTAGCGCAGGTACTCTGGCTGTACTGTGGTTTTTCCCGGCTTTGCGTGCGGCAGTTACGATTTATCCGAATTCTCCTTTCACAGGCGTGTTGTTTGTGGGATGGTTGGCTGCTTTGGGGGCGATCGCGGCCACAGCTATTTTCCGCTTGATATATAAGTTACTTTATAATATTTTTTAAGCCTTGTTTAAAATTCTAAAGACCGGGTTTGTAGTGAGGACTTTAGTCCTTCTTTCCGAGGACTTTAGTCCTCATTATACTAATTTAATCGCCAGTGATTGACTGGACTGTATCTGATAGCATTTAGAAAAAAGCTTGCTACAACAGAATTGTTGGGCGGAGTGAAACGGAGGGTTGTTTTGTCCACCAATATGTAAGGTGCGTCGCTATGAGATTTGGCGTGAAATGCTGCATGATTGTTCCCAAGCGACACACCCTACGACTACTAATGACCAATGACTAATGACTAATGACTAATGACTAATGACCGATGACTAATGACTAATGACTAATGACTTCTTGCTTCAGTCTTGCTGAGTAGAAAACTGGCGGGCGCCGATCGCAGAAAAGGCGATCGCAGCCACCAACAAAACAGGTATGCTGTACCAAGGAAACTTGGCGATATCGTAAGCAGCAGCCCTCAATCCAATGCTGGCATAAGTCAGCGGCAACAGATAAACTATGCCTTTCAGGGCCACGGGTAGCGACGCGGGGTCGAAAAATGTCGCTCCCAAAAATGACATCGGAGTTATCAGAAAATTGTTGTACAATCCGACTGATTCGAGAGATTTTACGTTTAAACCGACTATCACTCCCAATCCCGCAAATACAGCGGAGTTGAGAATTATCACTAACAAAAATAGCGGATGCAAAAATACTAGCTTTTGAGTAAACAAAACTGCTACTAAAATCACGGAAACCGAAGTTAGCAGTCCCCGCAGTATTCCGGCTAGCATTTTGCCTGCGTGCAAAGCTAGGGGGTGTACCGGCAGCAGTAGCAATTCCTCAAATGTTTTACTAAAAAGGCGTTCGCCACAAATAGAAAATACTGCGCCTGTAAAACTTACTGTCATCGATGAAAGTGCGACCATTCCCGGCAGCATGAATTCTAGATAATTGCCACCAATTGCAGGTTTAGGCATGGAACTTCCTAACCCGAAACCAAAAGCTAGAATGTAAATTAATGGGGATGTTAAACCAGCGGCGGCAATTGGCAGGATTCGCACTCGCAAATCTAGCCATTCTCCCCAAAACACGGTGATTGTGTCTGTTAGTATAGTTTTAATTGAGTTTTGTTTCATGGTTGGGCGAGGTGATTTGCATAATTGATATCAAGTTTTGTCAATTAACGGGACTAAATATTATATCATGTCCGACGCTCGAACGATCGTACTAAGATTGGTTTGTAGTGAGGACTTTAGTCATCAGAAATGCGGACTAAAGTCCTCACTACAAACCTTTGGGATTGCGGGTAATTGACCTGATATGATATTACATCTTGCTCATTATCAGGTTAAAAGGTTAAATAATCAAGGCTGCTGCACTGTTCTAATTTCGTTTCAGTTACAGGCAATTTGTCTGCTGCTATTTTTTCCTGTTCTCGGTTCAACCAAATTGCTTTTAAGCCTGCGGATTTGGCACCGCAATAATCGGCTTTGAAGCTGTCGCCGATATGCACAACATTCTCGGCTGTGCAGTTGTGTTTTTGCAAGGCTGCTGTGAAAATTTCCGGCTGAGGTTTGGCTGCACCAACTTCGGTGGAAATTGTCACTGATGTGAAATATTCTGCTAAGTTGAGGGCTTTTAATACTTGATAAAGTCGGGAATCGAAATTCGAGACTACTGCTAATTCGATTCCTTGTTGCTGCCACTTATTTAAGGCTGGGAATACGTCGGGATAGACGAACCAAGGTTCGGCGGTGGCAAAATGAGCGTAGAGTTCGGCAAAGAATTTGGGAAAGTCTGAAAATTGATGGAAAATTCCTGCTATTTGGAATGCTTTTGCGGCAACTGTAAGCCACCATTCAAATTCTAGTTGGGGAATTTTTGCTGTTTCTATTCCTGGAAATGTCATCGGAGTTGCTGAGGCGAAGCTTTGGTAAAATGCTGCATTTAACTCTTCGCTTTTAACTGTTACTCCAAACTCTCTGGCTAATTGTCCGTATATTTTGCCGACGCTACCGCGAACATCAAATAGTGTTCCGGCGGCATCTAAAAAAATAATTTCGCTCATTAGTAAGTTGTCAGTAAATGGTTTGTAGTGAGGACTTTAGTCCTTAAATTA
>NZ_JAUBOJ010000035.1:9028-17716 GCF_036700185.1 Microcoleus sp. BM001215392
CATTAGTAAGTTGTCAGTAAATGGTTTGTAGTGAGGACTTTAGTCCTTAAATTATGAGGACGAAAGTCCTCACTACAGACTTTTGTTTGTTGGCGGATTCACTAAATTATGAGGACTAAAGTCCTGACTACAAACTTTTGTTAGTTGTTGGCGGATTAACCACACCGGAATGATTGGCAATGTTGCCCGCAGGTTCAAATCGACCGCCTAAATATTTGGCGAGGAATTCTTCGGCGATCGCGTAAAAGTGCAACCGATTTTCCGGCCGCGCAAATCCGTGTCCTTCGTCTGTATAAAGTACATATTCTACAGGTTTCCCAGCTTGCTTCATAGCATTGACAATTTGCTCGCTTTCTGATGCTTTGACTCGCGGATCGTTGGCACCTTGGGCGATGAGTAAAGGTTTTTGAATGCGATCGACAAAAAATAAGGGCGATCGCGATCGCAAAAACTCTGGTTCAGTTTCCAAATTGCCGATACGGTGAGACTCCATTCCTTTCAGCGCTTCCCAGTAAGGGGGAATAGTTTCCATCATTGTAATCAAACTACTAGGCCCGACAATATCGACGGCGCAGGCAAAAACATCGGGACTAAAAGTCAATCCCACTAAGGCGGCATAACCGCCGTAGGAACCGCCCATAATCGCAATTTTATCCTGTTGGGCAATTCCTGTTTCTACCAGCCAATTTACGCCATCTAGCAAGTCGTCGTGCATTTTAGCTGCCCATTCGCGATTGCCGGCATTGAGAAAGGCTTTGCCGTAGCCGGTGGAACCGCGAAAATTGATTTGCAAAACGGCGTAACCTCGGTTTGCCAGCCATTGGGCTTCTGAATCGTAACCCCAGGTATCGCGTCCCCAGGGGCCGCCATGTACTAGCAAGACTGTCGGTACGGGTGTGGTGACGCCAACCGGTTTTGTCAGGTAGCCGTGAATGGTTAAACCGTCTCTGGCGGTGTAAGAAATCGGTTCCATTGATGATAGCGGTAGCCCTTCGAGTTTGGGTTGGTTGCTGAATAGAAAGGTGAAGGTTTTGGAGGCGCGATCGAACGCATAGTATTGACATACTCCCGCCGCTAATCGGAGTACCGATATAGCGGGGGATTCTTATTCGTGGTTCACAGAGAATTACTTGCAGTCTTTGATTACTCATCGACTGTAGAGGTACATCTCTCCCCGCGCTTTCCCTCATTCTCAGAGGCAGATCCTTCTTGCCCAGAAGTACTGTGTTTATTCCACTCAACACCAAGAATGTTCAATCCCTTATGCAGGATATTTAAAGCCGCATTTGTATCGCGACAAATCTCAATCTTGCAGTTGGGGCATGAATGCGTTCTAGTACTAAGAGACTTTTTCACTCGATGACCGCAATTAGAGCAATCTTGAGACGTATAGTTTGGCGATACTGCCACAACTGCTTTATCCCAAATCTTGCCGTAGTAGTCTAGCCATTGAGTGTACTGATACCATCCAGCATCCGAAATCGACTTAGCCAAATGATGATTTTTGACCATGTTCGCAATCTGCAAATTTTCATACACCACGACATCGTTAGATATCACTACGTTTCGGGCTTGCTTAATTGCCCAATCTTTCCGTTGGCGTTGAATTTTGAGATGAACTCTTCCTAGTCGTTTCCGTGCTTTGTGGTAGTTGTTTGATTGCGGTTTGGCACCCTTCACAAATTTCTTGCTTAATCGACGTTGAGTTTTCTTGAGTTGCTTTTGGGCCTTCCTCAAGAATTGCGGATATATTACAGCATTGTCATTTTGGTCTTTGGTGAAAAACTTCAACCCTAGATCTAATCCGACAACATTGCCTGAATATTCCCCTTGCTCTTTGCGAGCGGTATCAAAACAGAATTGGGCATAATACCCGTCTGCTCTCCGCACGATCCGTACACGATTAATTTTTAGCCTGTGCAAGTCTTCCTGTGTTTCGTTGTTGCAAAATATTGACAATGTTCCGATTTCAAAACCATCTGTGAATGCAATTGATTTGCAATCATCCGATAGTCTCCAGCCCGAAACTTTATACTCAACAGAGCGACAATGTTTTTTAAACCTGGGAAAACCTTTCTTGCCTAGGCCTTTTTTGCATCGAGCATAGAAACTAGAGATAGCAGCCCAAGCACGTTCAGCACTAGCCTGACGAGCAGCAGAGTTAAGCTTTTTAGCAAAGCCAAACTCTTTAGCCAAGTCCTTGCAGATGCTGTACAAATCGGCTTTACTCGTACCTTGATTGTCCATCCAATAGCGAACGGCTTTGTTCCGAATGAACTGTGCTGTTCGGATGGCTTCATCAATAGCAGAATATTGCTCTGCTGTACCGTGTTTTAGCTTGGCTTCTCTAACTATCATGAAGCTATGATAGCATGATTTTATCTAGAAAAACTCAGATAAAACACTGATTAAACAATGAATTTGTGGGCGACAACATGCCTGTCCTCCTTCCGATATCTATCGATTGTCGGGATTGTCGGACAGGCAATCGTCGCCTCACTCGCATTCATCCCACCACCAAACGGAGTACCGTTCTGGTGGGGGCATTCTGCTGTTTTAGGTAAACTGGGCCGTCGTCTGTCATGTAAGCGACTAGCCACGTGGTGTCTGCGAGGTTGCGGCTGGCGATCGAGAATTCGCCGGGACGGAATTTGCCGAGTTCCTCAAAATCCTCTGCTATGCTTTGGTCTAAAATCTGCCATTCCTGCTTGTCCTTGTAGAAGGAAACCGCTTGAATTTCTCGCTTGGTGGGGTGTACGACAATACCTCCAACATCGTATTCAGAATCGGAGGCGAGATCAGTTTCTTGTTTGGTTTCTAAGTCGAATGCGATCGAACGTTTGGCGTTAGCATCGTGATTGCCAATTATATACAGAATTTTGCCGTTTTCTGAGAACATAACGGCGCCGCCTTCCTCATCTGGGCCCCAGCTTCGCAGGCTTTCCCAAGACTTGTCCGCAGTTTCTCTACCTAACAATTCTGAACCGCCGCCAGCAGTTGTGGCTGTCGCCGCCCGTACTTGAAATTGAGCGTCAGCAGTCCAACCGACGATGTTACCTGGATTTTCGGTGTCGAGTTCAACGGCGCCGTTTTTGAGGTTGATGCGGTAAACATCGTGCTTGCGCCGATCGCGGATGTTCATTCCCACTAAGATTTCATTGGGGAAGTTGCGGTCAATGGCGATCGGCTGAGCTTGAATTCCTTGAAATGGTGTCAAGTCGCGAACCAGATTTGACTGGATATTGACTGAGAAGAAATGCCAGTTTTCGTCACCGTCAGCATCTTGGACATAAATGAGTTCTTCGCCGCTGTAAGTCCAAAAAAAGATGCGGATGCCGCGTTGTTTATCGGCTGTTAATTGGCGATCGTCTGCTTGACCGACTGTACGCAGTCGCACTTGCAAGACGTTGTTTTCATCGGGTGCAATGTAGGCGAGATACTTGCCGTCGGGTGAAAGGCTGGGGCGAGTTTTTTCAGGATTTCCGAACAGAATTTCTCGCTCGATTAGCGGTGGAAGTTCTGTTTTTAGCTTTTTAAATGTAGAATTTTGCATTGTTTATTGTCCTTAAGATTTTACACTCTAGATTCCCGCAAGCATTTTTTGATAAAGTTGTATAGAATCCGATCCCCCCTAGCCCCCCTAAAAAAGAGGGGGACAAGAGTATTCAAAGTGGGTCTTGTTAAGGGGGATTTAGGGGGATCGAGATATATGCAATGACCCATAAATTGGTATAACAGTCAACAATTAGCTTTTAAGCAACTCCTGAATCGGCTTGCTAATCCAGTTGAAACCAACTTTTAGTTGGTGGTCAAATGTTGGCATTCGATAGAGATAGGCTAGGCGGCGCGCAATATGTGCTAGTTGTCCGTCGAGTTTGATTCCTAAACCTGTGAGGGTGGCTTCGTCTGTTCCTAATGTCATCATTTCTCCTAGCGGCTGGTACCGGAAAGGTAGTAATGGTCGATCGCTCAGGGATGCCCATATGTTCCAGGCGGTGTAGTCAGCTTGCTGGAATGCTGTTTGGGCTGTGGATGGGACTTTTTGACCTGTGGCGTCGTGACATTCTGCTAAGTCTCCCAAGGCAAATATGTCTGGATGGTCGATGATTTGCATTTGGGAGTTAACTATTAGTTGACCGCGGTGGTTTTGTTTGAGGGGGAGCGATCGCACTGCTTGACTGACTTGAGTTCCTACTGTCCACAATACTATGTCTACGGGGAGAACGTCTAATTGTCCTTTGTAGAGTAAGGATATGGTGTCGGATTCGATCGCCTCTACTGCTGTGTCTAAGTCGATCCAGACTTTGCGTTTTTCTAATGCTTTGTTGGCGGCTTCGCGGTTGAACTCGGGTGATGTCCGCAAAATCGTGTCGCCTTGTTCGACTAATCGGACGCGACCTTTGTCTCCGAGTCGATCGGCTAATTTACAAGCTAATTCTACTCCCGAATAACCGGCGCCGACGATCGCAATCCGAATTTTGTCGGGGTTGCTGGCTTCGAGAAACCGCAGTCTTTCTTCCAAGCGGTAGGCGTCGTCGAGGCTGCGGAACGAGTAAGCGTATTCAACGGCTCCTTTGACCATATCTAGGGGAGTTTCGCCGCCTAAAGCTAATACGAGGCGATCGCACGGAATTTCTGGCCCGTCGTGTAACTGCACTCGTTTTTCCTCCACGTCGATGCCGGAGACAGTGCCTTGACAAAAACGCACGCCTGTGTTTTGCAGGAGTTCGGCAAAGGGCGGAGCGATTTCCCAGGTTTGGAGTTCGCCGGTGAGCAGTTCGTACAGCAGGGGAACGAACAAAAATCGATCGCGGCGATCGACTAGGACTATTTCGGGTTTTTCGGCTTTGGAGAAGGGTAACTGACTCAAGCGCAGGGCTGTGTAGAGTCCGCCGAAGCCTCCGCCGAGAATGCAAATCCGGGGTTGTTGTTGAGCCATGGTGTTTGTTTGAGGGCGATCGGTAGCAAGGCAACTTATCTTATTCTAACGAGAGTCGGGGAGGGGAAGAGGGGGAGATGGGGAGATGGGGAGATGGATAGGGGGGAGGGAGCAGCTCATTTTTGAAAGAAGCATTTTTTACCATAGTGCTGTCCCCGAAGAGCGATTATACTGCTCGGGAGCGGGGACAGCACTATATGCAAAACTGAGATTCTGCCGGTGGGGAGATGGGGAGATCGGGAAAATCTTCCTTCTTCCTTATTCCTTCTTCCTTCTTCCTTGTTCCTTGTTCCTTCTGCCTATTAGCCGCCATCAAATTTTTTGAATGTTCGGACAAGTAATTTTGTACTATATTAATTAATAGCGTATTATTGCGTAAATTAAATTCACTTTTTATACAGCCATCTACTCTAACACTTGCCCCCGCACTCACAAGTGAAAAAATCATGCAAATTTCCTCAAATTCTTCTAAATTTAAGAACGGCGATCGCCCTAACGAAGACAGCTCATCTTTGTTAAGCAGCGAAGAACGATATAAAAATTTAGTAGCTAATATTCCCGGTGCGGTTTATCGCTGTAGCTGCGACTTTACGGGCACCGAGGGCGAATCAACACGGACTATGGTGTTTTTGAGCGGGGGTGTTCAAGAAATATCTGGCTATCCACCCTCTGATTTTATTAACGATCGCGTGCGTTCTTTTGCCAGCATTATTCATCCTCAAGATCGTAAAAATGTGGATGATGCCCTCAAAAAAAGTGTAGCAACCAGAACTCCGTACATTGTGGAATACCGGATTGTCCGGGCTGACGGTGAAATTACCTGGGTTTGCGAAAAAGGTCAAGCTGTTGGTGGGGATGGGGAGGAGGTTAGAGGAAAACAAGAGGAACAAGGGGAAATTGAGGAATTTTTGTCGGCGGTGGTTTCTGGAATTTCGCCGATCGCAAATTATCTGTCTCGGGTTGTATATCTCGATGGAGTAATCTGGGATATTACCGATCGAAAGCGGGCTGAGGAAAAATTGCGAAATACTCAAGATTTTCTGAATGCGGTACTGCAAAATCTCCCGGTGAGCGTGTTTATTAAAGATGCTGTGGAACAAAGATTTATTTATTGGAATTCTGCTAGTGAAGAATTGTTTGGCTATTCCAGTGAGGAAGTGTTGGGAAACAATGCTGCTGATTTGTTGGAAGTAGAGCAGGCTAGTTACTTGCAAGCACAAGATTTAGAAGTATTTGCCACGGGAAAAGGCATCGATTTGCCCGAAGAAACTATCCAACTTCCGCGCCGGGGAAAGCGGATTTTGCATACTAAAAAAGTTCCTTTGTTTGACAGTTATGGCGCGCCTAAGTACATTCTGGGTATTGCTCAAGATGTTACCGAAAGCAAAAAAACAGAAACAGAATTATTGCGGTTGGCGATCGTGGCTCAAAAAACGCAAAATGGTGTGATTATTACGGATGCTCAAGGCTGTATTGAATGGGTGAATCAAGGATTTACTCGGATTAGCGGTTACGGGCTGGCAGAAATGCTGGGAAAAAAACCGGGTGATGTGCTGCAAGGCCCTCAAACAGATCCGCTAACTATTGCTCAATTGCGATCGGCTTTCGCTGCGGGCGAGCCGTTCAATCAGGAAATTTATAATTACAGGAAGGATGGAAAGGGTTATTGGGTGGCGCTTTCGATCGCCCCAATTTATCAAGAAACCGGGGAACTAGAAGGTTTTATTGCGGTGGAAACCGATATTACCGATCGCAAGCAAGCAGAGGCAACAGTCAGGGAAAGCGAGAGTTATTACCGCTGCATTGTCGAAACTGCTTCGGAAGGGGTTTGGATGTTTGACGCCGACAGCAACACGACTTTTGCGAACTGTCGGATGGCCGAAATGCTGGGGTATACTGTGGAGGAAATGCTGGGGCGATCGCTATTTGAGTTTATCGATGACGAGGCTCGGGGAATAGCCGAAAGTTATGTGCAGCGCAGGCGACAAGGCATTCGCGAACGCCACGATTTTCAGTTTACTCGCAAAGATGGCTCTCACTTGTGGGCGATCGTCTCAGCGACGCCAATGTTCGACGCTAACGGCGAATTTGCCGGAGTTTTGCGGATGATTACCGATATTAGCGATCGCAAACAAGCCGAAGCAGAATTGCGCCAAACTCTCCAAGAATTAGAATTTGAAAAATTTGCCTTAGATCAATCGGCAATTGTCTCGAATACCGACGAATTCGGGGTTATTACCTATGTCAACGATCAATTTTCCGAACTCTTGAAATATTCCCGACAAGAATTGCTCGGAAAAACCCACAAACTTGTCAATTCCGGCTATCACTCAGCCGATTTTTTTAAGCAGCTTTGGTCAACTATTCGCCAGGGAAATGTTTGGCGGGGAGAAATTAAAAATCAAGCTAAAGACGGTAAATTGTTTTGGCTTGATACTACGATTGTACCTTTCTTAAATTATCGTGGAGAACCCCATCAATATGTAGCAATTCGCAAAGATATTACCGATCGCAAACAAGCAGAAGAAGCAGTGCGGCTTTCGGAAAGTCAATTGAGGACTAAAAATCAAGAATTGGCAAAAGCCCTGCGGGACGTGCATAAAACTCAAAGCATGATGGTTCAAAATGAAAAAATGGTAAGTTTGGGGCAGTTAGTAGCAGGCGTCGCTCACGAAATAAACAATCCAGTTAGCTTTATTTACGGCAACGTCATGCACGCTGACGATTACTTTCAAGACTTGCTAAAAATGCTGCAACTTTACCAGCGAGAATACCCGGAACCAACAGAAGCAATTCGAGAAGAAATAGATGATATTGATTTGAATTTTCTGCTAAAAGATTTGCCGAAACTGTTAACATCTATGAAAATGGGAGCCGAGCGAATTCGCCAGATTGTGCTGTCATTGAAGAATTTTTCGCGCTTGGATGAAGCTGAACAAAAACAGGTTGACATTCACGAAGGGATTGACAGCACTTTGTTGATTTTGCAGCACCGATTCAAAGAAACCGCAGGACATCCGAAAATTGTGCTGCTCAAAGAGTTCGGGAATTTGCCCCGCGTACAGTGTTATGCTGGACAGTTGAATCAGGTATTTATGAATATTATTGCCAATGCCATCGATGCTTTGGAAGAGGCAATGGAAACCGGACAGTGGGCGGAGGGGGAACAGGCGCCTATTCCTTATTGTCCTTCCCCGACTCTGCGGATTTGTACTGATGTAAAATACGAACAGGTTGCTGTTTTTGATGATTCTGTTCGGCATCCTTCTCATATTGTGATTCGGATTGCTGACAACGGGCCGGGGATTCCGATAGATGTTCATCAAAGGCTGTTCGATCCGTTTTTTACTACGAAAGAACCGGGGAAAGGTACTGGTTTGGGGCTGTCTATCAGCTATCAAATTGTGGTGGAAAAGCACGGTGGGCGGCTGAAGTGCAATTCCGCACCGGGTCAAGGTACAGAATTTGCGATCGAGATTCCTGTCACTAGAAGTTATACTTAGGATCGCGAATTAAATAACTTACACATATTTGTGGGATGGACGGGCTCCCCCGCCCATCCCACAATCACAATAAAAAATGTAAGTTATTTAATTCTCATTCCTTAACTGCGGGTTGGGGTTCTCAAGGGAGTTTTTCACCCTGTCAATTTTCCGCATCCATTTTAGCGCAGTCCGGCAGGGGTTTAAACAAAAGCCGATGGAGCGAAAGTCGGTTAAAACCGACTAATATTAAATCTGGGTTGAATA
>NZ_JAUBOJ010000035.1:17816-18598 GCF_036700185.1 Microcoleus sp. BM001215392
AGCCGATGGAGCGAAAGTCGGTTAAAACCGACTAATATTAAATCTGGGTTGAATACAGGACTAGCTTTGTTCTCTTTTAGTCCTCTTTCAGAGGACTTACGCTATGAGACAGGGGTTTTTAACCCCTGTCGGACTCTCAAAATAACAGAAAATACTGGCAATACATTTGAGCTTAATTTAACAATGAACTACAACGTAATTTACGACGGCAATTGCAATCTCTGCGTCACCCTGGTGCAGCTACTAGAAAATCTCGATCGATGCCAGAACTTCGAGTATATTTCCATGCAAGATTTAGAAGGATTAAAGCGGTTTAATATAACTGCTGAGGATTGCGAAATGGGGATGATTTTGATAGATAAGAATCATCCCGAAAAACGCTGGCAAGGTAGCGATGCAGCGGAGGAAATCGGGCGGATATTGCCTGTTGGTGAGGTGTTTGTGGCGGCTTACCGCGCGATTCCGGGGATGAAGTGGATGGGCGATCGCGCGTACGAACAAGTGCGCGATAACCGCTATACTTTGTTTGGCAAGCGATCGACAACTTACAAATCGGCTTATCCAGTGGGCTGTAGGTCGATCGACAATTGCGACACTCAAGACTTAAAATCAGGTTCGTAGTGAGGACTTCAGTCCTCTCCATCTGTGGTTCGCTCGTTCGGAATTCAGTCCTCTCCATCTGTGGAAAATTTAATTCAAGAAGGACTAAAGTCCAAACGATCAAACCTGAGGACTTCAGTCCTCTCCATCTGTGGTTCGCTCGTTCGGAATTCAGTCCTCTC
>NZ_JAUBOJ010000035.1:18698-32608 GCF_036700185.1 Microcoleus sp. BM001215392
CATCTGTGGAGAATTTAATTTAAGAAGGACTCGCATTCCAAACGATCAAACCTGATTTATAATGAGTCATTAACCGGGAATTAATATCAGCCATTAAACAAACCAAATATCTCGCGGCAAAAGTGTTTGAGCTTTTCTGCTGATTCCGCCGCGGGCTCAGTTTCCCCCACAAAACCCCAATTTTCCACCGTAGAAAAGCGCCACTGTTGACCAGTATGATCGTAACCTGCCGCCTCAACCCCGATCGCCCGCCGAGATTCTTCGACCGGATCTTGGTAAAATCGGATTTGGATCAAAATACTGCGGCTTTGCAACAAGCGACTTCTACCGGGAAAATGGAAGCCAATATCGATCGACTCTGGATCGACAAGTTCCCTAGTATCCTCGTCATTCATCCAAGGTTTTAAATCAACTTTTGCATCCGGAAATTGGGATTTGAATAAATTAACAACCGCAGCAATTTTGCTAGCTAATTCTATATTTCTGGCTTGTTCGGCAGCGTTCACTGGAAATACTCCTATCAAATATAGTTATTACACGATTTAGCTAACAATGTAACTGCATATTGCCTGCTTTAAACCAATACGCTTGGAATCGGCCCGCTCCCCCCTAAACTCCCTTAAAAAAGGGGGGAACAAGAAAGGTCTCAAAGTCAACCCCTACTCCCCTTATTAAGGGGGATGCGAGGGGGATCTCCGGGCAATAAACAGTTGTACACAAAGACGCGTTACAGCCAACTGTTCAGGCAAAAAACCCGGTTTCTTCGGTCACATCCGTTACATCCGTCGAGCGAATCCGTTGCCGAACTTCTTTCTGCTATATTTTCCCAGGATGAATGAATTTTAGTCGATCGGCACTTCGATCGCAAATTCCGTACCCGCACCCAACACAGACTCGCAAGTCAGCTTACCACCGTGGGTTTCCTCCACAATTTGGCGGCTGATAGAAAGCCCCAAACCAGTACCCTTCCCGACTCCCTTCGTAGTAAACAAATGGTCAAATATTTTCGCCCTCACATCCGGCGACATCCCTCCTCCGTTATCTTTGATGCGAATCACCACACTCTTGTTATCCGGCGAGACATGGGTGATAATGGCGATCGTATTCGGTACAGCCTCAACAGAAGCATAACTGCGACCCTGATTGAATTCGTCAAAACAGTCGATCGCATTTGCCAACAAATTCATAAACACCTGATTCAGTTGTCCCAAATAACACTTTACTTTCGGGATACTTCCGTACTCCTTAACCACTTGAATCAGCGGACGCTCTGAATTTGCTTTCAAACGATGCTGTAAAATCATTAAAGTGCTATCAATCCCTTCATGGATATCCGCCGACACTTTGTGGCTGGTATCCCCACGGGAGAAGGTGCGGAGAGATGTGCTAATATTGCGAATGCGATCGCACCCAACTTTCATCGACCCCAACATTTTCGGCAAATCTTCTATAAGATACTCCAAATCAATATCCTCAGCATCCTGTGCGATTTTTGAGCTAGGATCGAGAACTTCTTCCTGATACAGTTGCAAGTGGTTAATTAAATCGCCCACAGCCGCAGTAGCTTCGGTAATATTTCCCGAAATAAAACCGACGGGATTGTTAATTTCGTGAGCGACACCAGCAACCAAATTGCCCAAAGAAGACATTTTTTCACCTTGAATTAATTGCAATTGCGCTTGTTGCAATTCGGCAAAAGACTTTTCTAACTGTTGGGATTTTTCTTGCTCGCGCGCGTACAAACGAGCATTTTCAAGCGCAATTGCGATTTGACAAACTAAAACTTTTAAAACTTCTATCCTGTCTGTAGTAAAAGCTGCTGCTGCTAACTTATTTTCCAGGTAAATAATCCCTTGCAACTGGGATTTATAAATAACTGGCAAACACAGAATTGATTTAATTTCAAATTCTCTAATGTACGTATCCGCATTAAAAGGTGCGGTAACATTCGCATCATCCAATACCAGAGGCTTTTGAGTACGGAAAACATAGTTTATCGCAGAAATCGGCAAATCTTGACTGTTTTCAAATGGGATAGATTGCAAAACAGTGCAAGTGGAATCTGTAGAATTTCCGACAGCTTCGATGTAGAGTTTATTCTCTTTTAGCAGCAGCAGCACGACTTTTTGAGCCGCCGCATTTTGTAAAATGATTTTGATTAATTTTGTCAGCAAGTTTTCGAGAACAATTTCACTATTAATCGCTTGCGAAGACTTAATAAAAGTAGCCACGTCTAAGAAATCGCCCAAACCGTTGCTGGTAGTATTTCCAGTGGTAGTGCGCGTGACATCGAGGGTGCGAGTTTCTGATGCGCGCGTTTGTGCTACTAAGAAAGGATGTATGGACTCTAAGTGTTTAACTTTCGCTAGAGCTCCCCAGCGGATGTAGCCATAATAAGCTTTCGTCAAATATGCTTGAGAAATTATCTGTTTTCCCAAACATTGATAGAATTCTCCGGCTAACTCACAGGCTAATGCTTCCTCTTGAATGTAACCATTTTTGGCAGCTCCGGCAATTGCGCGATCGTACAATTGCATTGCTTGGGTATCGTACCCCAACACTCGCGCTTTTTCGGCTTCTACCAAGTCGTATTTGTGTTCATAATTCATCGGAGCATGAACAGCCCATTTTTTCATTTTTGTTTGATTTTTTACCAATTTTTTCAGATATTGCTTTTGCTCTTGTTTGTTTGCTTGGGCATACAAAGCGAGGAGACTGAGAGAAGAGTAAAAATTATTCATCGAAACTACATAAAATCCGGCTGCGACTTCTTCGTGTTTCTCAAACAAACGTGAAATTTCCAAGGCTGAAACGTAATTTTTAAACAAAAAATTAAGCTGAGTTTTGAGATGATAAACTAAACAAATAAAAGTGAAATTTTTAGCTTCTATGAAAACGGGGAGCGTTTCCAGTTCATTAAATATCTCCCCGACTAAAAGGCATGGATCGACAAGTTCACCGCGCAAATTCAGCGCGGTCTGCCTGCATATGCTTATATAATTTACAGCCGTTGGTAGTTGACATTGCTGCATGAGTTTCACATACTTACCAGTTTCCTCTTCCAGCAAATCGAGAGGCGCCCCAATCCACATTTTGTTAGCGCAATATTCACCTATAGAATAACCAGCATACTCCAAATTTCCTATTTCCATAGCTGTTTCAAAACCCGACTTAAGCATAACTAATCCTGACTTGAGTTCGGCTTTTAAGTGGTGAATAAAAGTACCAAAAACCGCATAAACTCTAGTTTCGTTAGAACGAGATGGAAATTTGTCTAACAGCCTAATTGCCAGTTGACCGAATTGGTAGGCTAAACTAATATCCCCTAGCCTGCACATAACTACGCCATAATAAATGTAGGCGACACTAGCATCAGGAGAATTGCCATATTTAATACACAACTTGACCATCGTAAATATTAACAGTGGAAACAGTGGCGGCTTAGCCTGAAGAGCACTCCCGAGAATCCCGGATAAAATCCGTATCGCTGCTTGTCGGTTGGGATCTGTCATATCTGGCAAGTTAGCTAAATCCTCAATGCGTTTGAATCCCAAGCTCACTTTTGTGTCTATCAGTCCCGCCATAATATTAATCGGCTTGGGGTTGAGAGGAAAATTAATGCCTAGCAATTGCAGCACTTCCAGTCCTGTATTTAGTGATTGTACAAGTCTATTTTGAGCATTGTAAGACTGAAATTGAAGTTCATACGCGTTTACTTTGTCCAGTAGAGTTTGGGCTTGTTGTAGGACAATATCGATGATATTTTTAGAAATTTCATAGTTGCTGTTTAAATATTCAGCTTCGGCTGTTGACTCGTAAATTGCTAACGTTAAGTCATACTGACTTTGCCAACAATCCGCGGGCAATAATTGCATAGCGACCCGCAAATACCTGACAGCAGCTTCGTAAGCATTTGCCGCTTTTGCCTTGCGTCCCGCAGTTAAATTTAATCTTGCTAACTGCGTCTTTTCGGCGGGATTTTCAATCGTATCAATTCCCACATTCAATTGATTGACAATATCAAAGATGTTTTCTTCGAGCTTTTCTGCTGGAGTGTTGTGTAAAAGTAATTGACCGATTTTTAAATGGGTGGATTGCTTTTGGTTTTCGGGAATTAGGGAATACGCGGCTTGCTGGACGCGATCGTGCAAAAATTTGTAACTAACCCGCGAAGTGTCTAATTTGAGGTCGATCGATTCAGCGCGATCGAAAACTAAAGGAATGCGATAAGCATCGCTCAACGGCAGAATTAACCCTGCTTGCAAAGCTGAATACAGTTCAGTAGCTGTAACATTCGCTGACTCTTCCCTGACAAGTGACAGCACATCGAGAGCAAATTTATCGCCCACACAAGCTGCTAACTTCAACACTTCCTGCGTGGTTGCGGGCAACTTTTCAATGCGAGAAGCTACCAGTTCTACTACACTTTTATCCGTGATTCCAATTGCTTGAATTTCATCGATACTCCAATTCCATCCTCCTTTCCCTCCTAGATAATCAAAGTCAAATTTTAAAAGGTTTTCTTGATAAAGTGCTTGCAAAAGTTGCGTCAAGAAAAAAGGATTTGCTCCAGTTTTATTGTAGATTAACTCGGCTAAATTGTTGGCTTCTTCTGTGCGATCGTTTAGCGTGTCAGCGACTAATTCAGTCACATTTTTTAATTCCAGCGGTTGCAATACAATATTGTTGACAACCGTACCCGTTTTTTCAATCTCTTCTACAGTGTGAATTAAAGGATGAGTCGGACTAACTTCATTATCTCGATAAGCGCCGATGAGCAATAAATATTGCTGATCTGGGTCAGTTATCAGTGTTTGCATTAACTTTAATGTTGCTGAATCTGCCCACTGCAAATCGTCTAAAAAGATAACTAGCGGGTGTTCTTTTTGGGCGAAGACGCGAATAAATTCTTTGAATACGCGATTGAAGCGATTTTGCGATTCTACAGGGCTGAGTTCTGCTACTTCTGGCTGTTTACCGATAATCAATTCAACTTCCGGAATTACATCGGCAATTACTTTGCCGTTAGTTTCCAAAGCTGTTAAAATTTTAGTGCGCCATGTTTCTAATGAAGCTGCGCTTTCTGTCAGCAACTGGCGCAGCAATGAGTTAAATGCTTGGATTAATGAGGCATAGGGAATGTTGCGTTTGAATTGGTCGAACTTCCCACAAATGAAGTAACCTTTCGACTTGGTAATGGGTTTGCTAACTTCGTTGACTACGGCTGATTTGCCGATACCTGAATAACCAGAGACTAGCATTAGTTCGCTGGTTCGTGATGGTGGCGAGTTTTGTTCGGAAGTTGTTTGTTTTTCTAACAGATTGTTGGGTGAACCCGTCCCTAAACGTTCAAATGCTGCTAGCAATTGATTAACCTGACTTTCCCGCCCGTACAATTTTTGGGGAATTAATAGTTGGCTGAGAATATCTAAGCGGCCGGGGATGAAATTTGCTATTTCGCCTGTGGTTGCTAGCTGATGCAAACAAGTTTCTAGGTCTGCTAGCAATCCCGCGGCACTTTGATATCTGTCTTCGGCATTTTTTGCCATCAATTTCATCACAATCTCTGAGATTGTGGCGGGGATTTCTGGATTAATTTGATGGGGAGAAGGTGCTTGGACTGCGATGTGGCTGTAAACTATTTCTAAGGGGTCGTTGCTAGGGAAAGGCAATTTTGCGGTCAGCATTTCATACAAGGTGATGCCGAGGGAATAAAAGTCGGTGCGGTAGTCGAGGGTGCGGTTCATTCTCCCGGTTTGTTCGGGTGACATATAGGCTAATGTGCCTTCAACGCAGTTGGGATTGTTGAATTGTGGGTTTTCTTTGTTGAGTTTTGTGGCTATGCCGAAGTCGGTGAGTTTTACTTGTTTTGTTTGGGAGTTAATGATGATATTGCTAGGTTTGATATCTTTGTGAATAATGTTTTGTAAATGCAGGTATTGTAGGGCTTTGACTATGGGGATTGCGTGGTTTAAAGTTGCCTGAGGGCTCAATATTTCTCTTTCTAGAAGTTGGGCAAGGGATTCGCCACCAAAGTCTTCTAATACCAGTCCTAATCGGTTGTCAAAGGTTTCGAGACTGATGGCTTTGACGATTTGTTGGCTGTCTAAATTTTGGCGAATTTGATATTCGTGCTTCAGTCTGGTAATGGCTTCGAGTGTGGGATATTCGGCTTTGAGGACTTTGAGAATTATGGTGGCGCCTTCTGTGGGTGTTTGGGCGCGATAGATGATTGTTTCGACACCTTCGTGCAGAGTGGAATTGATTTGGTATTCTGATAATGTTAACATAAGTTGACTAAAAAATAAAGGCTATAATTATCAGTAAATTAACACTACTTGAGCTTAAATTGGTGTGATTCAGATCCTGTATTTTTGGGCGCTGATAAATGACAGGTCAGAGCCTAAGTAAAAACACGGTACTGTTGATTATTTTCACTGGTAAGGTGCGCATTGCGCACCCTACAATTAAGGTAATTTTGGGGCAGATCAATCGCTAACAACTGTAACTTCGCGGTATTCCGCAAGAGATTTGGTATCCGGTAAAATACGGACGCGGGCGAATTTTAAACCGCTGACTCCTTGCAGAGATTCTACCATGCCCGTTTGCACTTTTGCTTCGACCCAACCTTCGCGTGACAAGTAGCGCAAGTATTGTTGGTACTCTTCCCATTCGTCTTCGGTGGAATAAACTACGGTTAGCATTCCTGATTGGGTAATTCGCTCTTGTGCGTCTTTGTCAACGGCTTTTTCGATGCGCTTTTTGACGAGTTCGTAGCGGATGTCGCGAGTACCTTTTACGTCGAACATTTTTTCGGTGTTTTCGTTGTGAAAAATGTCGATGGTGGTATTTTGTACTAAGACTAAATGGGCTAGTTCCATGTTAATTTGAGACTCGGATTGCAGGCGAAAAACTGTGCGGCCGCAGTCGCAAATTGCTCGCAGTTGTTCGTACCGCAAACTGTGCAAATGAAACTGGCTGAATTTGGGATCGATCGACTTTCCGACATAAATCATGTGATCCATGCCGTCGGTGCATTCGATGTCGCAGTAGTGGGGAAGAATTTGCTGCATTTTTTCTTGCCATCGGGCCCAGGTTTCTTGGAGTTTGGTGCCGATTAGGTTTAGCATTCGATCGTAGCGGTTACGATCGCTATAAACGCATTTATGTTCGTTTTCACAGGCGGCTCGATAAGCTTCCACTGCTGCCTGAACCCTTGGGCCGCACTGCACAAAGTAGTCAAAATACACTTCTAAACGGTCGTTTAAATACTCGGCTGCTCTCACTTCCATATCGACTGTTACTTTTTCTTTTAAATGCTCGATGTAGTCGAGCAAGTCGAGCCGCAGTTGCTCGCCGAGGTGGGTAGTTTGTGTTTGACAAACGGTATCGGCTATGGCTAAACCTAGGCGGAATTGTTCGAGCAAATCTGTTTGAATGGCTCGGTTTCTTTCGTCGCTGGAACCGCGGATGTCGGAAATTCCGTAGAGCGGATGAACGTCTGCAAATACGATCGTCTCTTGGGGCAGTCCCCAACTTCGCCTTTCTGCTTCTTGAGCGAAGCGCCACTCGACTGCGGGGTGGATGTTGTGAATGTGGGTAAACCGCTGCTGGATGGCTTGCCGCAGGGCTGCAATGAAGGCGGGAATGAGTTCTTGGGCGTGTTGGGCGTCAATGTTGTTGAAGTGGTTGGCCCGATCGCACAACAGCCCCACCACGCCCAAAATCCGCAGCCCGCAGCCCTCGCGGGTAACTGATTTGACTACCAGGGGCACCAGCAGCATTGACTGAGTGCCCATTTTGCGCAAAGTTCGCTCGCACTCGGTGCGGCACTCGCGGCGCAAGTCTGGGACGTTCCAAACTTGATTTGCTGCGGTGGCCTTCATAAAGTGAGAAGATTCTAGGGAGTCGATTGAATAAACAATCGGCTGCAAATGTTGACCGTCTTTGGCGACTAATAGCTGTACCTGTTCGCCGTCGGGGCGCATTAGCAAAGTGCCGTCAGCATTAAAGAGCGATCGCAAACAGCGATCGATTCTCTCAAATTTGTCAGGGCGCAGCATGGAATCGCGATCGATCAATAACTGAGTCAGGCGGCGAATTTGCTCCTGTACTGTGACATCAAAACCTTCTAGCAGCAGCAAACCTTCGACGCGGTAATTATCTAAATTTAGGCGATCGGCTAAAGTTCCCAATTGATTAGGCTGCATCAGCCAAGCTTCCCGTTCTGCAACAGGCATTAAATTTAAGGGAATATCTGCAAATTCATCTTTTTTTGAATTAATTCGAGTAATTTTTAACTGTTCCGAACCAAGCCAAAATTCAACAAATCTAGATTCATGCTGTTGCGGATTTTTAATGCTCACCGTGACAGGTTCATCTAGCACCCGCAAACTATCGAGGTCTATTTCATAAAATTGCTTAAATACCCAGTGTAAAAGGTGGCGGCGGTACAATTGCTCTGCTATTTTAGTATCGCACTCCTCGAACAGTGCCAGCAGGCTGATGCCAGTTTCTGCAAACCAACCGTTGGTAGATTGAGTTACCAAAGGCGTTCCCTCCCAACCTGCCAAGCGACAAAATGCCGCGTTAGCATAACGCATGGCAAAAGTTCCCGGTTCCATGACTGCAATTAAAACACGGCGATCGCCGAGAAATTGAAACAGTCGCTCTAAATCTTGCTTCCAAGTTTTCAAACGTTCAATTTCAGTAGATTCACTGGGTACTTGGGCCGCTAAAGCTTCTAGTATCTGTTCCATGCTTGGTTCCGGCAGATTTTCACTGTGCGGATCTGTGGGAACGATACCTGCTGTTGGCAGTGATTTTACGGAGTTGTTGTTTTGATGGGCCGAGGATTTAGGAGTAGACATGAGTAAAACACCTGAAAGCAGTGGATTTTGTTAAACAATGCGAGCGATCGGCGATTTATTGCTTTGTCAAGAACTTAGAGCTTGTTTGTAAAGTTTGTGTGTAGGTATCGAAAACTAGGTGTTTTCTCGGACAAGCTGCCCCGAAACTTTTACTTTTCTTCACAAACAACCTCTCAGTCTCGACGTTATAGGTGATATTAACGTGTTTGCGACCTGGCGGGTAATACCCATTATAAACGGTGTGCCGTAACGGATAGTATCAGGGACTAATGCTATTTGAGTCAGAGAGGAGATATATAGCAGCTATGGGTTGAATGAGGAACAGGCCCGGTAATTGGGAATTTGGAATTGGTAATTAGTAATTCTGCCCCCCGAGCGAAGTCGAAGGGAGGTAATTGGAAAGCAGGTTGCGAGTCACTAATTTAGCAAATAAAAATTTACTAAAAACCCAAAAGTTTGCTATTTGGCAAAGGAATAATTAAAATATATAATACACCTAGGAACACTTTTAAAAGGACATAGATATGGCTTTGACGATTAACAATCTCATCGGCGATTTGACTGGATTTCCTGTATTTGCTGGCGGCGGGTCGCGTCTTTTGGGATTCCCTACATCAGATGAGATTGACGTAGAGGATGGAAATTTGTCGTCTTTTCCCTGGGGAGTTTGGGGACTAGA
The DNA here is from genome assembly GCF_036700185.1 of Microcoleus sp. BM001215392. NCBI lineage: Bacteria > Bacillati > Cyanobacteriota > Cyanophyceae > Oscillatoriales > Microcoleaceae > Microcoleus > Microcoleus sp. BM001215392. Next base: position 28,248 of record NZ_JAUBOJ010000035.1, read on the forward strand.
CGGCAACGATACTATAGGAGGTTCGTCGGATTCCAACGAACGCCTATTAGGAAATAACGGCAATGATGTTATCGGGGGTGGCGGCGGAAATGACATCATTTACGGCGGGAAAGATAACGATATTCTAGACGGAAATGAAGGCAATGACGTAGTTAGGGGTGACAGCGGCAACGACCTGATCTTTGGAGGGCCCGGGAACGACATTTTGCGGGGAGGGCAAGGAGACGACGATTTAGAGGGCAATGACGGCAACGATTTCTTGGCGGGCGATCGGGGAATTGACGTGCTGACGGGAGGCCCTGGTGCTGACGTATTTGTGCTCAGAAGCAACGAACAATTTGGAGTCAATGGAGCCGATGTCATTACAGATTTTAGGTTTGACGATGGCGATCGCATTGGTTTGACAGATGGTTTAACAGAACTCGATCTTGTGTTTGAAGACGACAATTTGATTGCTTACGACAATGACGGAATTATCAACGATATGGTGATTCGCAACCGCAGAGACGGACAGATTTTGGGCGTTGTTTTAAACACCGATAACTTTGAACTTGTCGGTGCATTTGAACAGGCTAGTCCGTTTGCTTTGGCAGTTAACGGCTCTCAATTCCAGTTTTTGGCTTAGTTATTTGTAGGCGGATTTGAGGGGCGATTTCCTACGGGATGGCTGCAATTCACGGTTTTTTTTGAGTGGAATATGCGAGCGATCGCTGGTGTTAACAAATCTTTCCCGCAGTCCGACAATCCGGCAGGGGTTTAAACCCCTGCCTCATAGCTAAAGTCCTCTAAAAGAGGACTGATGAATTGTCCAGCTAATAATAAATTTATTAGTTAACAATGAATTATTCAATGAATTATTTAGTCCTCTTCAGAGGACTTTTGCTATGAGCCAGGGGTTTAAACCCCTGGCGGTATTTCGGGTCAGAGCGGTATTATTGAGATTTCATTTAGATATTGTTTATGCTAATTTAGAAGTAGCAACTCACACTCGGGGAAAGTATAAATGACCGCTACAATTCACCCCCAATTGACTGCACTCCCGGAACAGCGTTTGACTTTGCCGCTATCAATGACTTGGGAGCAATTCAAAGCCCTTGATTCCTTGCTAGAGTATTCTCGTAGTGTTCGCTTGTCCTACCTCGACGGATATGTAGAAATTATGACACTTTCGCCGGAACACGAAACCACTAAATGCCTGTTGGCAGGAATGTTAATGATCTTTTTCGTAGAAAAAGATATTAGTTTTAGACCGACCGGAAGTGCTACACTCCAAGGGGAAACAAAAGACAGCAGCAAGGAACCAGATTTATCTTACTATTTTGGCGAAGACCGACGGCAGCGAGAAACACCCGATTTGGCGATCGAAGTTATTTTTACCAGCGGAACTATCAACAAGCTGGAATATTATCGGCGGTTTAACATAGCGGAAGTTTGGTTTTGGGAAGATGGAGTATTTTCGCTTTACCAACTGAACTCCGAGGGTTACGAGTTAGTTTCTCGGAGTATGTTGTTGCCGGATTTGGATATAGAATTGCTCAGTCAGTGCTTGCAAATGTCGGAGGAAAAAGAAGCTTTGAAATTGTTTCGGAATGCAGTTCGAGGTTGTTAACCTAGAAAATCTACAACTCAAATATGGCAAACTTACGAAATGTACGAATTGTCAGAAAAATCGCGATCGTCTGAAAACCTCCGCCGTTTCAAGCCCGCCAACATTTCATTTTCGCCTATACTATTCGGAGTATAAAAAATCTCACTCTTGTGAAATTACTTATGAATAGGAGTTATTCGCGGTTTGATTCCCTCACCAGCATCCTCGCAGGAACAGTAGCGGTAGCAGGAATAGTTGTTTTTGCAGCAGCACCCGTTTTCGCAAAAACTCCGCAAGAAATTGCCCAATTAGCTGAAGCTGTCACCGTTCGGATTGATATATCGGAGCGCGATGGTGGGACTGGATTTATTATTGCAAAACAAGGTACAACATACACTGTCCTGACAGCTAACCACGTTGTTGCAGATACTAAACTTACCTATACGATTCGCAGTCATACGGGAAAAAGATATCAAGTAACCAGTTTTAAGCGATTGCAAAAAAGCGAGAATGAGCCGGATTTAGCAGTTGTAACATTTAACAGTACAGATTCTTATCCAGTTGTTACTCTAGGCGATTCCGAACAAACGATTGCTGGTGCGTCAATTTTTGTGTCTGGTTATCCAGGTATTCCAGAAAGCAGAAACTACCAAAAAGAGCGCAATTTTGAGTTTGTGCCGGGCTTCGTTACCAGCCGGATTTCAAGTCATCCCCAAGGGTATAATTTGCGCTACAATGTTGTTACGAAAGGGGGAATGAGCGGCGGGGCTGTATTTGATGCTGAAGGGCGTGTTGTGGGGATTCACGGAGAAGGCGATCGCGATTACGATGCTGTCACAGACGGAAAAGTCCGCACAGGTTTAGCATTTACTAAAACAGGATTTAATTCGGCAATTCCTATCAACACATTTCTATCTAAATTGTCACAAGCAGGGTTAAATCGATCGGCACTTTTGATAAATACCTCTCCCACTGCTACTGCACCTCTGAAACTGAACAATCCGCAAGATGCTAAGACTTATTACGTTCGCGGTTTAACTCGGTTTGACAAGGGAGATTTGTCAGGGGCTGTTGCTGATTTTAACCAAGCGATTCAAACTCAATCGGATTATTCAGAAGCTTATTTTTATAGAGCACTGGCTTATTTTGATTTGAGACAAATGCCCAAAAGTATCGCTGATTATAGCAGAGCGATCGCCCTAAATGCCAGTTATGTCGATGCTTACTACAATCGGGGGCTGGTGTTGTCGGCATTGGGCGATAAACCGGGGGCGATCGCCGATTATACTCAAGTCATCCGCTTGGATCGCAACTTTGCCGCAGCTTACAACAACCGAGGATTGGCGCTTTCGGACTTGGGCGATCAAAAAGGGGCGATCGACGATTTCAATCAAGCGCTGCAAATTAATCCCGGTCGCGCTAACACTTATTTTAACAGAGGATTGGCGCTATTTCGCATCAATAACGATCGCTCAGCCTTAGCTGATTATACTCAAGCAATTCAACTCAATCCCAGTTATGCAAAGGCTTTTGCTAACCGAGGAATTACGTTGGTGAGAATGGGAGATACCAAAGGGGCGATCGCAGATTTGCAGCAAGCGGCTAATTTATTTAGGGATCAAGGGATGAATGCAGATGCTGAAAAAGCATTAGATTTGATTGGTCAACTGCAAAAGTAGTAAAATAAAGGATTAAAAAGATGAGAATACTGCAAGATAATATCGCTCGGGCCCGAAAGACCGCCAGGGGTTTAAACCCCTGGCTAATAGCAGAAGTCCTCTAAAAGAGGACTGAATAATTCATTAGTCCTCAGTCCTTTTTTAGGGGTTTAAACCCCTGGCTAATAGCAGAAGTCCTCTAAAAGAAGACTAAATAATTCATGAGTCCTCAGTCCTCTTTTAGAGGACTTTAGCTTTGAGGCGGGGGTTTAAACCCCCGCTTTCCCTGCGGGTGTGATGCTAAGTTGACACCAACGATCGCGACCTTGTGCCCCTAACCAATAGCTCGATCGATCTGCTACGATGGTGCATATCTAATAATTTTCCAGAATTATGAACTATGAACACCCAAGAACTTCGCCAGCAGGTAAAGGAATACATAGATGAATTGTCTCCTGAAAGACTGCTCGTTGCTGCTGATTTCTTAGCTTATTTAGCAGAACGTGAAAGCAATCTAGCAACGGAAGAATTATTGCAAATTCCTGGTTTTATAGAGGCTTTTAATAAAGCCAAAAAAGATGTAGCAGCAGGTAAGGTGACTTCCGTTGAGCAACTCAAACGAAAATACTGAGCCAAATATTGATTTATATTCAGTTGTTGTGAGTCTTGATGGTGGGGAGTTTTTTGAAGCAGCATCAGCGTCACTGCAACGGAAGCTGGATAGGTGTTTTGAGATGCTGAAAATCAACCCTCGCACTCATCCAAATATTAAGATGCTCAAAGGTGACTTGGCTGGATATTATCGATATCGGGTTGGAGATTATCGGGTGGTCTATTATATTGATGATGAACATAAACAGGTATTTGTGACTATCATCGCTCATCGCCGTGAAGTTTATTAGTGCGATATATGAAGTAGGACATAGATACAAAAAGAGGACACAGCTTAAGACTGAAATCCTTTGTATCTCTCGTTTGTCGCCGAGGCCAGATCCCCCTAAATCCCCCTTAAGAAGGGGGACTTTGATAGGAATCTTGTCCCCCCCTTCTTAAGGGGGGTTAGGCAGGGTGGATTAATTGTCAGGGGGGAATGTATGATAGAAGACGTAATCAAG
>NZ_JAUBOJ010000036.1:0-32271 GCF_036700185.1 Microcoleus sp. BM001215392
GGAGTAGCTGCAATACCTCGGATTACTCCGAAATACTACGGATTGGTGCTACTCTGTTATTGTCGGTACGCACCTCAACCTAGTCCGCTGATGCCAGTGCCAAGTGCTGGCATTTCGATCGACTCGTTTGGAGGAGATGAGGCAGCTTATCAGCAATATCTTGAGAGTAACACTAAATCAGAGGTTTATTCGCATTGAAGATGAGAAGATGGATGACTTATTCTCGTTCACAGCGATCAGGGCTGATTAATTCGATCGAGGAGCGATCGCACTTATTATAAAAAGCGATCGCTCCTGATTAATTACAACATTCTTTCTAATTGAGTCGATCCCATAGCTGCAAGCAACGCTTACGAACTTCGGGCAGTTTCTCGGCCCCTGTCGTATCAAAAACGATCGCGTGTTTAGTAGCAGGCAACAACCGCCGTAAAATTTGGATATATCCCGAACTCATCGCCTCGACGGTGGAAGCGAGCAACCACCAATCGCTGCATATTTGGCTGCCGCACGATACACCAGGGATGAGTGTTTAATTTGGGCTTTGATGTTGGTATCATAGGGTAATCCTTCCCCGCTTTCGGCGGGGTGTGATAGAAAAGGCGATCGCCCTTAAGTTTTCCAGGCTCCGAGGGCGATCGTTTTGAATTATTTAAATTTTAAGGTTAAATCTAACCTGTTGTCTAGGGCAAAATGGGGCGAGTTAGACTAAAGATTCGAGAGTTGGCAGAAGAAAAGGGCTGGACGCTGCAAGACGTGGCCGATCGCTCTGGAGTTAATTACAACACGGTTAAGGGGTACGCTAGACGCGATGATGGGATGAGTATGGTCGATCTGAGTGCTGTTCAGAAAATCGCTGTTGCTTTCGATGTAATGATTGAAGATTTGGTCGAATTTTTGGAAGATTGAAGGACGATCGCGCGCCGGGGTACGTTACTATTGCCGATCGTCCGCTTTCCCTTAAAATAACTTCTACTCCCCTCAATCTAAAATCTAAAATCCCAAATCCCAAATCGATATGTCCCATTCCACTGATATTGTCACCCTCGCCCGCTGGATGGCGGCCGACTTCAGCAACCAAGCCCAAGCCTTTGAAAATCCGCCATTTTTCGCCCACATCCGCGTCTGCATGAGACCTTTACCCGTGGAACTCCTGGATGGGATAAGTCTTTATCTAGAACAAGCCTATGATATCGAACTGCACGTCCCGTACCGAGTAAGAGTTTTAAAATTAGTCCCGGCGGGCGATCGCATCGACATCGAAAATTATGCCATAGAAAACGAAGCACAATTCTACGGCGCGTCCCGCCAACCCCAGCGGCTGCAAGAAATCACCAAAGAACAACTGACACTGCTCCCGGGATGCACCTTTTTTACGCACTGGACGGGTAACAGCTTCAAAGGGTCTGTTGAACCCGGAAAAGGCTGCGCCGTCGTCAGAAAAGGCAAAAAAACCTATCTAGACAGCGAATTCGAGATTGACCAAGACAAATTTATCAGTCACGATCGCGGGCGCGACCCAGAAACCGACGCCCACGTCTGGGGAGCCCTGGCTGGGCCCTTTGAATTCACCCGCCGCGCCAGTTTCGCCGACGAAATTCAGGTTTGATACAAAAAAACTGACAACCGATGCCAGCAAATAACACCCTAGATTAAAGGTTCACAATGCACCATAACCTGGTACATTAACCCAGTATTGGCAAGCAAGATTCACCGTTGTTGATTTATGAAAGTCCTGGTTATTGGTGGCGATGGCTATTGCGGTTGGGCAACCGCACTCTACCTTTCTAACAAAGGTCACGAAGTTGGCATCCTCGACAGCTTCGTGCGGCGGCACTGGGATCTGGAACTGTGCAGCGACACCCTGACTCCCATTGCACCGATTCAGCAACGACTCCAGCGATGGCAAGATTTAACGGGTAAGTCGATCGACTTGTTCGTCGGTGACATCACCAACTACGATTTTCTCAGCAAAAGTATGAGAAAATTTGCACCAGAAGCGATCGTCCATTTTGGCGAACAGCGTTCGGCACCATTTTCAATGATCGATCGCGAACACGCAGTTCTGACTCAAGTCAATAACGTCGTCGGAACACTCAACCTGCTGTACGCCATCCGCGAAGACTTCCCCGACTGTCACCTAGTGAAATTGGGGACAATGGGCGAATACGGCACACCGAATATTGACATTGAAGAAGGCTACATTACGATCGAGCACAACGGCAGGAAAGATACACTACCCTACCCCAAACAACCGGGCAGTTTCTACCACCTGTCAAAAGTCCACGACTCCCACAACATCCATTTTGCTTGCAAAATCTGGGGTTTGAGAGCCACCGACTTAAATCAGGGCGTCGTCTACGGCGTACTCACAGAAGAAACCGGCATGGACGAACTGTTAATCAACCGTTTGGACTACGACGGAGTATTCGGTACAGCATTAAACAGATTTTGCATCCAAGCTGCGATCGGTCATCCCCTGACAGTTTATGGAACTGGCGGACAAACCCGCACCTTCTTAGACATTCGGGATACCGTGCGATGCGTCGAATTAGCAATCGCCAACCCCGCCGCCGCCGGAGAATTCCGCGTCTTCAACCAATTCACCGAACAATTCAGCGTCGGCGACTTAGCCTCATTGGTGCAAAAAGCAGGCACGGCAATGGGATTAAAAGTAGAAATCAACCATCTCGAAAATCCCAGAGTCGAGAAAGAAGAACATTATTTCAATGCCAAAAACACCAGTTTGCTAGACCTCGGTTTGCAGCCGCACTACCTCTCAGATTCCCTGCTCGATTCTTTGTTGAATTTTGCTACAAAATATCAGCACCGCGTCGATAAAAACCAGATTTTACCCAAGGTTTCTTGGCGCAGGTAAATGCGGGTATCTCGTTGCGGGAAAGAGTTTTTTTAAATGAACCGCGAAGGCGCGAAGGGCGCGAAGTAAGAGAAAAGAAGGGAAGAGAAGAGAAATGTTCGCAAATTCTGAAGGGAGTTGGCTGTATGTTACTTTTTTGATTTCGGAAGATTATCTATCTTTTTTCTCGTTTGCTTTGTGTCTTCTGCTTCTTCTGCGGTGAATTTAAAAATAGCAGAAAGTTTTTACCATAAATAATTGGTTGAAAGCCCGCCCGCCCGGGAGAAATAAAAATCAGAGAATTCATTACTCCAATCCTCTTCCTTCCAGGTAGAGGTTGCTGGCAACTGTCAACTGTCAACTGTCAACTGTCAACTGAATCAAGGCTAGCTTGTTTGGGAAGAAATGCTGTGAAAAGTCGAATTCTCATCTTGTTGCTTTTAGTTGTTTTGCCGGGATTTTCTGCAAGTGCAGTTTGTGCTTATTATTTAGTACCGGAATGGGCTGCACTGACGGCGAGTTATCAAAATTACCGCCGAGTTAGCGAATCGCCTTCGGCTACGGAAAAGGAAATCTTAATTGCCAAAACAGCACAGGAAATTCACAGAATCAACTGCTTTGCTGAAGGTGTGGGATTGCTTTTAGGTGGGATAATTTTATCAATTGGCATTCAGGGAATTTGCATTTTGCCCCAGAAACCTCTCGATCGTAATTAGTTGCGATGAAGCTGCTGACAGAACCCTACTTAAACCAAGCGAGCAAATGGCCGAAAACAGGCCGTCACATTCTGGCGCAATTTGACGAAAATACTGTTGTAGTGTACCAAGCTTACCGTCCGGCGATCGGTCTTTTTGCAGCGGAACGCGGTTATTTCGGTGGCGAATTTAGCTTGAATCGCATGAGTTGGATTAAGCCAAACTTTCTCTGGATGATGTATCGATCGGGATGGGGAACAAAGCCCGGACAAGAAGTGATTCTGGCTGTTTCGCTAAAACGTTCTGCCTTTGACGAAATTTTAGCATCTGTCGTCCATTCCAATTTCGTTTCAGCAGTGTACGGAAGCGAAAAAGAATGGAAACAAGCTGTTAAAATTTCATCCGTGCGGCTGCAATGGGACCCAGACCACCATCCCAGCGGCGCCCCACTGGAACGGCGAGCAATTCAACTTGGCTTGCGCGGTAGTTTTTTGGCCAGTTATGCCCAAGAATGGATTGTGAATATCGAAGATATTTCAGAATTTGTGCAGCAACAGCATCAATATAATACGGGCGATCTTGCCCAATTACTTACTCCTCGCGAGGCAGTGTATCCTGTTACTAACCCCGAGATTTGCCAAAGACTGGGAGTATCGATTTCGCCAACAATATATAAAGAATAACTAAAGCCTTCTTCCCTCTTCCCTCTTTTTACGCTGAGCGAAGCCGAAGCGCCTTTTTCCTTCATCCGTTACATCCGTTACAGAATCCGTTGCCGAACTTCCTTCGTTTTATGAAAATTGCTCTGTTCACTGAAACATTTTGGCCGAAAATAGACGGCATTGTCACGCGCCTAATTCACACTGTAGATCACTTGCAGCGATCGGGCGAACAAGTTCTGATCTTTTCTCCAGATTACGGAATTACAGAATACAAAGGTGCCCGAGTTTACGGTGTTGAGGGTTTGCCTTTACCGATGTACCCGGAACTGAAAATTGCACTTCCCAGTCCGGCTATAGGTCAACAGTTACAGCAGTTTCAACCGGATCTTATTCATGTTGTCAATCCCGCTATTTTGGGATTGGGCGGCATATATTACGGCAAAAAGTTCAATATCCCGATTTTGGCTTCTTACCACACCCATTTACCGAAATACTTGCACCATTACGGTTTTGGAATGCTCGAACCTTTGCTGTGGGAATTGCTCAAAGGGGCGCACAATCAAGCCCAATTAAATCTGTGCACTTCTACAGCAATGGTGGATGAGTTGAGAACTCATGGCATTGAGCGAGTAGACTTGTGGCAGCGCGGTGTAGATACCGAAATGTTTGTCCCCGAATTGACGAGTCGAGAAATGCGATCGCGCCTTTCTGAAAATAACCCAGATAGCCCCTTACTCCTCTACGTCGGCCGCCTCGGTGCCGAAAAAGAAATCGAATCGATCAAACCAGTCCTCGCCGCCATTCCCGGCGCCCGCCTCGCCCTAGTGGGAGACGGCCCCCACCGCCAAACCCTCGAACAATATTTTGCCGGCACCCCCACAAATTTTGTTGGCTACCTCAAGGGGCAAGAATTGGCTTCTGCTTACGCATCTGCTGATGCCTTCATTTTTCCCTCCCGTACCGAAACCCTGGGCTTAGTGCTCCTCGAAGCTATGGCTGCGGGGACGCCCGTAGTGGCGGCTCGCAGTGGCGGAATTCCCGATATTGTCACAGACGGTGTTAACGGCTATTTATTTGACCCCGCGGACGAAGCCGGAGCAGTGGCTGCCACCCAGCGCCTGTTTGCGAATCCCCAAGAACGGGAAACCCTGCGCCAAAATGCTCGCTCTGAAGCCGAATGCTGGGGTTGGGCCGCCGCCACCTCGCAATTGCGGCGCTACTATCAATCGGTGGTTTTTGCCGAGTCTATGCCCTCTGCTGCCTAAATCCTAAGTTGTCGCTTGGAGTGCGGTTACTCATAGGTCGATCGATTTTCCATTTTTGCTTGGAGATTGGATTTATGGTGACTCTCGCTAGCAGCCGAGTTCGAGATTGGCATTTTTGGGATGCTGGTATTTGGTTCCATCGCCCTAGCGTCGGGAAAGTCGCCGGGACGGATGCCCTCAAATACCGATCGAATTTATTGCTGCTGAGATTGCCGTAGCTATCATGCTGTTGCGTTTACCATTAAACTATGAGTAGCTTTGTAGCAATGTCTCGCGCACAACAGCCATAGCGCCATTCACAAACCGGATACGGTTGCCTCCGAGCGCTAAAAATGTCACGCCACGCAGCAGCCTCTGCACATAGCGTTACATTCAGATACGGGGCGATCGATCGAAAGCCTGCGACTTAATTTTCAGGCTGGCAGTTTTTGCAAATCAAACTCAGCTTTAACCGATGAATCCTCATCAGTACCGAGGTTGTAAAAAATCGATCGAGCATATGTAACTAAAAAACTCAAATAGCGCGCACCAAAGAAAGAACTCGCGGTTCACCATCGCGACTACCGAGTGCCCACACGCTAGCAAACAATCAACAAGAGTTTGCACCGCCGCAGCATCTAGCACCGATCGACCTGCGGGTCAGTCTAACCCTCTGAGAAAGCAGTTAATCATGACATTCTCCAATACTGGTAGCGTTCTGGCTACACTGACTCAAGTCAATTTTATGGGGGCATTGACCTCCCGTGTTAAGAGCCTGCCAGTTCCTGAATTAGTGTGCCTGCTCGACTTTATCACGGCTGAATTTCAGCAATTCATCCGGGCGATCGACCTGATTAACAATGAAGCACTCGAAACTCTTTTACAGCAACTGTTAGATGCCTTCACTGTCAAAATTGGGCAAATTCTGCAAGCAGACCGGACAACAATTTTTTTGGTTGACTCCAGCAAAAATCAACTTTGGCACAAAACAGCCCACGCCCTCACAGGTGAAGATGTAGAAGTTCGCTTACCGATGGATGCAGGCATTTTGGGCTACGTAGCAACTACCGGAACATCGATAAATGTCGCGAATGCTAGAGAAAACGAGCATTTTAATTCCGAAGTAGACGAACCCCCGGGCTACTCGATCCAGACCATTCTCTGTATGCCGATTTTTAGCAGCAAGAGTCAAAACGAACCTGTAGCGGTGGTGAGGCTGTTAAATAAAGCTGGTAATGTCGCCTTTACCGAGGAAGACGAACAACAGTTTCAGACTTTTGCCGATTCGATCGGGATTATCCTCGAAAGCTGTCAGTCTTTCTACGTCGTCGCCCGCAACCAGCGAGGGGTTGCCGCCCTGCTGAGAGCGACAACTACTCTCGGTCAAAGTCTTGACTTGGAAACAACTTTGCGCTCTGTGATGGATCAAGCTCGGGACTTGATGCAAGCCGATCGCAGCACGCTATTTTTATTAAATCGGGAAACCAACGAACTTTGGACAAAAGTCGCCAAGGCCGACGACAAAACCATGGTCGAAATCCGCATTCCTGCTAATAAAGGAATTGCTGGCTACGTCGCTTCGACCGGTCAACCCCTGAATATTACAGATGCTTACGACGATCCCCGCTTCGATCCCTCTACAGACCAAAAAACCGGATATCGCACTCGGACTGTCTTGTGTATGCCGGTGCACAATGCCAAAGGTGAGCTGATCGGGGTAACTCAGCTAATTAATAAGAACCAAGGCACTTTCACTACTTCCGACGAAGAGTTTTTGCGAGCCTTTAATTCCCAAGCCGGAATGGCGCTGCAAAATTCTCAACTGTTTCAAAACGTCATGGTGGAAAAGCAGTATCAAAAAGATATGCTGCAAAGCCTGTCAGATGCGGTGATCTCCACGGATTTGCAGGGGCGAATTGTCACAATTAACGAAGCGGCCCTAGAACTGTTGGGCTGTCCGGTAAATCAAGCCAAAAGCAAACACAATCCCGAGATTTGGGAAACAAAATTGATCGATCGCTATGTTTGGGAAGTTGTGCCGATCGAAAATTTGCAATTTCGACTCGAAGACAGCCTTCACTATGCCGCCCGACATTACGTTCCCGAACAAAGTTTAACCTTGGGACTGTTGGTGGAAAAAATGCTCGGTTCGCCAGCAGCAGGAACAAAAGAAGAAGAAGAACAAGAAGAAGAAGAACAAGAAGAAGAACAAGAAGAAGAAGAAGAAGAACAAGAAGAAGAAAGTTATATTTTGGCTGTACCCGATCGCACAGATGCAAATTTTTATTACGCTTGGGGTGAAAACCATGCGTGGACTCAGGAAGTAGCGCAGGCAGAATTAGCTAACTCTCAATCTCTATTTTCGCTGCCAAATGCTGGCCGCTATCACCCTTATTGTCCGCTACCAATCCCCGCCTCTAGAATTAAAGTAATTGAACGCAGTTTGAATTTAACTGTCAACCCGCTGATCAATCCAGAAGGCGGGGTGCGCGGCGGCTTAGTCGTACTCGAAGACATCAGCCGCGAAAAGCGGATGAAAAATACCATGTACCGCTACATGACTCCCGGAGTCGTAGATAAAGTGATGGCATTGGGCGAAGGCGCTCTGATGGTGGGCGAACGCAAAGAAGTTACTATTTTATTTTCTGATATTCGCGGCTATACCACCCTGACCGAAAATCTCGGGGCGTCGGACGTGGTATCGCTGCTGAATGAATATTTCGAGACGATGGTGGAAGCAGTTTTCCACTACGAAGGTACTTTAGACAAATTTATTGGCGATGCTTTAATGGCCGTCTTCGGCGCGCCGCTGCCGCTGAATCCTCCCGAGAGTCACGGTTGGATGGCGGTACAGTCGGCTTTAGATATGCGCCGCCGCTTGAAAGAGTTTAATGATTCTCGCCCGGGAGAAGATCCGTTTCGCTTTGGAATTGGGATTAGTTCTGGAGAGGTGGTTTCGGGAAATATTGGTTCCCAAAAGCGGATGGATTACACGGTAATCGGCGATGCGGTGAATTTAAGTTCGCGGCTGGAACAGCTTACCAAAGAATATGGCTGTGATATTATTTTGAGCGAGTTTACTTACAGTTTGTGCCGCGATCGCATTTGGGTGCGAGAGTTGGATAAAGTGCGGGTTAAGGGCCAAAATCAGTCGGTGGGCATCTACGAGTTGTTACAAAATAGCGCCGAGCCCATGGACGGGGAAACAGCTAGGTTTTTGGAACTTTACAGCAACGGTCGAAATGCTTATATTGCTAAAAATTTTGAGAAAGCTATTAGTTGTTTTCAGGCCGCGCTAGCGATGCGACCGGGCGATCGACCTGTAGAAGTTCACCTGCAACGCTCCCTCGCCTATTTGGCAGTGCCTCCACCAGACGATTGGGAGGGGGTGCATACTATGACCGCAAAGTAGTATATCGTATCACATCCGAGGGTCAAAATGCAAAAAAATTGGATAAAGTTTTGAGAGAGCAACCCCTAAGACGGTGAGGACATTCTTGAGGGCTCAAACATGAGTTATTATTGCATCGAACTTCTTCCGACTTCCATTTCTCTTCTTCCTTCTGCTATATATTCCTTATGACAGAGTTAAGAAATGGCAAAATGTGAAAACATAAATCGAATGCCAAATTAAAGTTAGTATATATTTTCAGACCCACAATTAAATGAACTATTTATCTGTTCCGAATGCCACAAAAGCCGATCGCATTCTGGTTGTAGATGACGCACCAGATAATGTTTTGTTGGTGCAGACAATCCTGGAAGAAGAAGGTTACGAAATTAGCACGGCCGAGAATGGCTTTTCGGCTCTTACCCAAATCGACAAATCAGCCCCGGATTTGGTACTGCTAGACGTAATGATGCCGGGAATGGACGGTTATGAAGTCACCCAGCGAATGCGACAAAATAAGGAATTGCCCTTTATCCCGATTTTGTTGATCACAGCTCACGACAGCGCCAGCGTCGTTCAAGGGCTCGACATGGGCGCAGACGATTTTATCCGCAAACCCGTGGAAATGGACGAACTGCTGGCGAGGGTGCGATCGCTCTTGCGGCTCAAACACAGCGTAGACGAACGAAATTCGATCGCCCTCCAGCGCGAAGATTTTGTGTCCCGACTCGCTCACGACTTGCGGACGCCCCTAGTAGCAGCCGATCGAATGCTCACCTTAATGCAGCAGGGAGCTTTGGGAGAAATCTCGCTCCCCATGCGCGACGCTTTCGGGACAATGGTTCGCAGCAACAAAAACCTGATCGCGATGGTAAATATGCTGCTGGAAGTCTACCGCTACGAAGCAGGCCGCAAATCCCTCAGTTTTGCTCCCGTGGACTTGCGCCAGCTCATTCATGAGGTAGCCGAAGAACTCGCTCCCCTAGCCGATGCTAAACATTTGTCGGTGAATTTAGACTTGAGTGAAAGTGCAGAAAGTGCTCCGATTGCCAAGTATCCGGGCGATCGTCTGGAGCTGCACCGCTTGCTGACAAATTTAATCGGAAATGCAATCAAATTCACAGACAGCGGCTCTATAGATGTCCGCTTAAAAGCTGCCAATTCACCCGCTTATACAAGCTTCAAAAACCAACCGCTGGCATGGGTAATCATGGAAATCCAAGACACCGGCGCCGGCATTTCTCCCACAGAACAAGCCAAGTTATTTGAAAGGTTTGGCTCGGGAACTCACAAGAAATCCAGCACAGGTTTGGGACTGCACCTGTGCCGCCAAATAGTCGAAGCTCACCGCGGCACCATTGAGGCTAAATCCGAGTTGGGTAAGGGCAGTTTATTTACTATTCGCTTACCTTGTTAGAGCGATAGAGAAACCGGAGATTAACCCACGTTAATGCAGATAATTTCAATATCTGAGAGTAATTGTAGAAATAGCGTGCGTCAGCGTGGCAGATTTTCCGGCCAAATCTACAATCTCAGGATCGAGCGTCAGGACTTTAGTTTTTCTTTCGCAGGATCGAGCGTCAGGACTTTAGTTTTTCTTTCGCAGGATCGAGCGTCAGGACTTTAGTCCTTCTTTCGCTCGCACTAAATTCCCAACTACAAACCTGTCAAACACTCCATGAGATCGTGCCATGTGTGGGCAAAGAATACAATCGGAAAATTATTAGGCAGATGTCATATAATTAGTTGTAAAATGAATTTACTTCAATATGTCTAAATGTCCCGTCTGCGGTGCCCAATACATAGAAAAACCATCTGAATTTTGTTCGATTTGCGGCTGGGATTTGACGCCCTACCCGCAGCGTGCAAAGCCTTCCAAAACTTATGTAAAACAAGAACAAGTTAGATTGCAGTGGGCAAAACAAATGTGGGAATCCGCCCGCAACCAACAAAATTGGTCAGCCAGATTTGACGAATTGCAAGAGGAATTGCAGCAAGGCGCGATCGCCCGCACGTACCTGCAATCTCAGTTAGAATGGGTTCTGTACCGCCTCGAACAACTAAACCCCGAATCCATTACCAGCACTTTACTGCGACTCGAACAGAAAATCGGCGCCTTACCTGAGCAAACTCCGGCTATCTCGGAAGTGGGGATGGATTACCGACAACTGACAAAGCTGTTAGCAACCGGAAAATGGCGCAAAGCAGACGAACACACTTGGGAAATTTTGCTGCAAATCGCCGTCAGGGAAGACGAAGGCTGGCTGAGTGCAGCCGATATTGACAGTTGTCCTCCTACAGACCTTCGCACGATCGACCAACTTTGGCAACAATACAGCAGCGGGCGGTTTGGATTGACCGTACAGCGGCAGATTTGGGAAAATACTGGAGGAAATTATACCCAATTGTGCGATCGAGTCGGCTGGCGAGTCAAGGAAAATTGGCAATATTACAGCGAGCTCTCATGGAGCGAAAATGCTCCTCCAGGACACCTCCCCGTCACCGCATGGAGAAAGCGCGCCTGTTATGGCGCTGGTAAACTCACCGCAGCAGAAAACTTTGCCCGCATTGTCGCGAGATTTGCTACGGGCGATCGCTGATTTTCGTAAATAAAAAATTCAAAATCGACATTAACTGCTATAATCAAAACGGTTCAGCAACTGGGGCTGTGGCTCAGATGGATAGAGCAAGCGCCTCCTGAAGAATCGGGCACCCTGGGAGGAAACTCTGGGAGTGAATGTGGTCAAACTCAAGGAAGCCTAAGTCTGACGGCAGATACGGTAATCTTGAGCCAAGCTTTATCTAAACTTTGTTTGGGTAAGGAAGGTGCAGAGACTGGCTTTAGGAAGTAAAAATCATAAAACCTCCTAAACATACGGCCACCACCTAAAGGCTGCAAGCCTACGGTGAAGGAATAGTCCGGAGAGTGGGGAAACTCACACAAATCTGAAGCGCTAGGTCGCCGGTTCGAACCCGGCCAGTCCCATTAACAGTCAAGCACAGTTAAAAGCAGAAGGCTAAACCTCAAGTTTTGTCCTTCTGCTTTGCATATCTGCTAACCAGTTGACCCGGACACGCATACTTGATTGAATACAAGAGCCCTAGTAGAATAAAAATTTCATACCTGAGTTTAAGCCCCCAGTACAAGCTTTACATTCAATCTAAAATCTCCCATCGCCAGTTCTAGCAAGCAATACAAGCTGTACATTCAATCTAAAATCTGCCATCTCAAATCGCAAATCCCCAGACCCTCATTTAAATTTTAATTTTTAATTCCTGTTAGTGGGCTTTACGTGCGGTATTTTTTGTTATGGTTCCTGTGTCGGCTATACAAAATTTTTATAGGTTTAGATGTGGTTGAGAATCAATTTAAACAATTTGCGCTACAAGCGTTTGAGGGTTTCACCGAATTTTTGGTTCCTAGTGGGACTGGTGGCGGCCTGTTGGTTTGGCTCCATACAGCTTAAGAGCGAATTTATGAAACCCCAAGCTTTGTTAGTTCTAGGTGGGGCTACGGAACGAGAGGTTTTTGCGGCCAAATTTGCTCGCGAGCATCCTGTATTGCCGATTTGGGTGTCTTCTGGAAGCAATCCGGAGTTCGCCGAATGGGTGTTTTCCGAAGCGGGAATTAAGTCCGATCGCCTGCACTTAGATTACAGAGCTGTAGATACGGTAACAAATTTTACCACCTTGGTAGATGAACTGAAAGCTAAAGGGATTGAGAGCGTGTATCTGATTACATCAGACGATCATATGCGGCGAGCTCAGATTATCGGCGAAATCGTCCTCGGCAGTAGAGGCATTAGTTTTAAGCCTGTAGCAGTTCCGTCTGGGCGAACCCCCGAACCGGTACAAAAAGCCCTGCGCGACGGCGCTAGAGCCATTATGTGGCTGACTACGGGTTATACAGGCGCTAACTTCAGCCAAGCCAGAATTGAATAAACAAAGTCAGTGGTCAGTGGTCAGTGGTCAGTGGTCAGTGGTCAGTGGTCAGTGGTCATTAGTCATTAGTCAGTGGTCATTAGTCATTAGTCAGTGGTCATTAGTCATTAGTCAGTTGTCATTAGTCATCAGGAAGAATTCATCAGTCATCAGGAAGAAAGAAGAAGGCTTTAGTTATCGTCGCAAGAGAAGGAAAAACGACTTCGCTCATGCTCAAAAGAAGCCAGAATCAACTGGAAGAAAATCTCATATTTGTGCAATTAAGAACGCCCTAAAAGTCGCGCGCGCTTGCGATAAAATCCTTGTCGCTTCCCCAAACTTTTAAAACTTATATTTGATAGCGATTTCACAAACCGCTAAGACTCCGATCGCAAATCCGTCAGAAAACAAGATTAGTAGTTTAAAATCTGTAGGTGAACTTCAAGACCAAAAGTTAATGAGCGACCAAATTTGGAGCGAATTCTGCCACAAGTTTTTGAGTGACAGCAAGACTGAGGATGCTGTGTTTTCGGCTTTAGTGCCGGCTTTAGGTGAGGTGTTAAATTGCGATCGCGTCTTTCTGTACCTCCGCAATCCTGAAACCCAAACAGGCAAAGTACCTTACTGCTGGCGTCGCAACTCGAACTATCCCGAAGTTAGGGACGCGGAGTGGAAAAAAGAACCGGAATATTTAGGGGAAGAAGACCCTTTATTTGCAGCAGCGTTGCGCACTGAACCTTCAATTTTTGTGGAGGATGTTGAAACAGCAAATCCTGTAGTTGTTAACAAAGATTTTGAAGCAAAAGAGTTCGGACATCGTGCTTTGATTCACGCTCATCTTTGTGTTGACGGCTTGTTGTGGGGGGTTTTGCAGCCTTGTATTTTCGATCGCCCTAGAGTTTGGACTGACTTTGACCGCGAAGTTATCGCAGCAGTTACAGAAAAAATTTCGCCCTTGGCTGTGGCTTTTGTCAGAGGCGCACAACCGTCATAAAATAGGTTTGATCTTTCGGACTGAGCGTCCTTATCAAAGAGAGGACGCTCAGTCCGAACGATCGAACCTGTTTGATCGTGAGGAATGCGAGTCCTAAGAAAAGAAGGACGCTCAGTCCGAACGATCGAACCTGTGTAAGTTGTACAAAAAGCCTGCAAGCTGAATCAGCGGCCCAAATCGTGCATTGCATTAATCTCAGTTGCACATCTTTGAGTCAGCGCTTCCAATTCCTGGCGATCCGACGAAGCGGGCGCCTCAATTAGTTTGCCAATTCGCACTGTCAGCGGCACCGGACGCGGCACTATCGAACCTTTCGAGGCGATCGCGTGAGTTCCCCACAAACTAACAGGTAACAGCGGCGCTTTTGCCTTAGCAGCTATCAACGCAGCCCCCAATTTCGGGTCAGTAATTCGACCGTCGGATGTCCGAGTTCCCTGCAAAAATACACCAGTCGCCCATCCATTTTCCAAAGATTGGATAGCCGAACGAATTGCACTGCGATCGGCACTTTCTCGCTTCACTGGATAAGCGCCATAAAGCGTAATTGCCTGTTTCAAAATAGGAACTTTAAATAACTCTTCCTTCGCCATAAATGCCACCGGCCGCCTCATCGAACTAGATAAAATCGGCGGATCAAAATCGCTGGCGTGATTGCTGACTACCACAAATGGCCCTTCTGTTGGCACATTTTCGGCACCGTAGATGCGCCCCCGAAAGTAAAGGTGCAGCATCGGGCTGACAATTGACCACTTGAATAAATAGTAGAGAAGTAAACTCTCGATTGGTTCGCGACTTTTGCTCACAGAAAACCTGAGATTTTAAATTACATCGAATATTAGCGTATCAGATGATTCGGCGGTTGAAACCGCTTCTACAAAAACTTTCGTCCGCGCAAGGCGGACGAAAGTTTGCGTGCTTTTAGGTGCTGGCCAAACTTCTGTCTGGCGGACTATTTTTGGAAGAGCTCAATTTCCAGCAAGCATCGCTTTTTGTCCTTCAGGCGAAGTCGTGTAACCCAAGAAATCCTTAACCGCTTGGCTGGGGGGATTTTTGTAAGCGTAGTACAACTCCCGCTGATAGCGATAATTTGGGGCTTCCGGCGTCGCAGTGTCTACGGGTACAATCCGCACCGTTTTCTGATTTACTACTTGAGCGAAAGTGGCATAGCCGATGCCATTGTTACCTAAAGCTTGCAGCAGCGGAGTTGTCGCATCTCGATCGAGCGTGGTAACATTTGCCCCGGTACCAAAACTACCACCTCCGAGCACTTGTTCTTTAAAAGTTTGGTGAGTACCGCTAATTTCAGGTCTATTAATCAGCTTAATCGGGCCCGCTGGCCCACCGACTTTCGACCAGTCTTGAGTAGTTCCCTTAAAGATATCTTGCACTTGAGCGGAAGTTAAACCTCCTTGAAACGGGTTGTTAGTCCCGACTACGATCGCAATTCTATCTAAAGCAACGGGCACTGCTGCCAAACCCTTAGCTCGATCTTCTGGCTTTAAAGCGGTCGATATCGCGGCAATATCGGCTGTTCCCGCCACCAAATCCTGAATTCCTTTTGCAGAACCATTTGCTTTGGCATCCACTGTAGTGCCGGGAAACTTGCCTTGAAAGCCGTTCTTAAGGTTGAGATTGATTGTTACCATGCTGGTAGAACCGTCGATTCTCACCGCCGTGCCGGCAGGTACGGCAACTGGTAGCGCAAAGGAAGTAGCAGCAACAGGCGATGCTGAGCTGCCTGCGGGCGCGACGGGAAGCTGGCTAGAAGTGCCACCTGCTGGGGGTGTTGGGGCAGTCGGGGAATTATTAGCATCGCCTGTTGCTGGTTTGTTCATAAAAAAGAACCAGCCACCGCCTGCGAGCAACAGAAATAACAAAATAAAAACTATGGGGGGAGGCCCGCTTTTAGCCATAAAATACTCCTTAGTTGGGAAGTTCTTTGTTGTTAGAACCGTCTAACATTTCCAGTCTGCGATTAACTTCATCGTCTAGGGTCATGTTTTCTAACTCAACCTGAAGTTTTTCTTGCGGGTTTTCGGATAGTTCTGCTAAGGCTTGCTGTTCGAGGTTGCGGCGCCCGACGGCGTTTTTGGCTTGCTCGAATTGCGATCGGGCTGAATCGATGCTGAGGTCGTTGTTGACCTTGGCTATGGCGCTGAGAGCTTCGTTAATCTCTGCCATATCTTTCATATTTTGCATATCGGTTTTGTAGGCTTCCAGCTTTGTGCGCTCTCGATTTAGCTTGTCTTTGGAAGCGTTGACATAAAGTTCGGCTTGTTTTACTTGGGCTTCTAACTGCGGCAGAATTGCTTCTGTCTGAATTACTTTCGACATTGCCAAACGGGCTGCTTCTTCGTTACCGTTGCGCTGGGCTGTGATGGCTTGTCGCTCTACGGTTTGCATTTCCCTAACTCTTTCTTCATATTTTGTTTTGGCGCGCTGGTAGGCTGCAACTTGGGTGGAGACTGCGGCGGCCAATTTTTGCACCGATTCTTGCATCGATCGCAGTGACTCTTCTGCTACGGCGACTGAAATCTTACCACCGGATTCTGTCGGCATTCCCCACATCCAGTTCCACGCGCCTACTATGGTTCTGCCAGCTTTTTCTCCCATCAGCCAGTAAATAGCTTTTTTCATATCACTACCGGATTAGCTTGCTTTTTACTCTTAGTTTAAACCAGTATTTGCCGATCGACCTCAAGGGCGATCGATATCTACATTAGTCCTAAACGCACGAGTGCCTAGAAACCGGGTTTTTTACGAAAATACTGCATCTCAACCTTTAATATTGGTCAAAAACCCGGGTAAGTCTTGTAAATTTCTGAACGATATTTTTGAGCCGTCTGGCTCGTCTATCCCCAATTTGCACAACAGGTCGTAGTAAAATTTTCCTGTTGTGCTATTGATTTTTCAGCAATTTTCTGACCAATTAACTCAATTTTAACAGAAAGAATTGGTTGAAAGCCTCTCCCGATCGTCCTTGAGAAATTAAAATCAGACTATTCATTACTCCAATCCTCTGACTTAAGGGTAGAGGTCGCTCTTAAACTGTTAACTGTTAACTGTTAACTGTCAACTGTCAACTGTCAACTGTCAACTGTCAACTGTCAACTGTTGAAAGCCTGCGGCTGAATAATTGGTTAGCAATAGATTAAGCGGGCAAATCTTCAAAACTGCTGACATTTACCAGCGCTAAATTAGGACAAGTCCGTTTGATCAAACCTGTGAGAACTTTGCCGGGGCCAATTTCCACTACGCGATCGATTCCTTGTTGTGGCAATTGCAGAGAAATTTCTCGCCAGCGCACGCCTTTAGTCATCTGTTGAGTCAATCGCTGCTTCAAAGTAGCTGCGCTGGTAGTGGCTGTTGGTTCTGAGTTCGAGAGCACCAACATTTTAGCATCGGAAAATCTTGCCGCTTTTAAGACTTGTTGAAATTCTGACGCCACTGATGCCATCAGCGGAGAGTGAAACGCACCAGAAACATTCAATTTAACAGCGCGTTTGACTTTAATTTTTGCCAGCAAATCTTCCACTGCTGCCGGCGTTCCAGAAATCACAACTTGTGCTTCGCTGTTATCGTTGGCGAGCACCACGTCTCGGCTGTATTGAATTTGCAGTTCTAATTCCTGCCTGTCGAACCCGATCAAAGCCACCATTTGCCCGCCGGAGGCAGTATCCATGAGTTCGGCGCGGCGTTTGACTAAGCGCAATCCGGTTTCAAAGTCAAAGACACCTGCTGCGTAAAGGGCAACGTATTCTCCTAAACTGTGACCGGCCACTACTGCTGGTCGATCGCTCTTTTCTCGCATTAAGTCTGCCAAAATGCTTTGTACTACGAACAAGCAAGGCTGAGTGTAGAGAGTCCGAGATAGTTTAGCTTCTTCTTTTTGGCAAACTTCCGGGACAGACCAGCCTAAAATTTCTTTGGCTAGGTCAAATTTGGCTTTGGCTGTTGGCAAGTTTAATAAGTCTGCACCCATCCCGATCGCCTGGGAACCTTGTCCGGGAAATACCCATGCTGTTTTAGTCATTTTTCCGGTAATCTGCTAATTGGTGGTTGCTAAGAAAGTGATTGCAAAAATTCTTTGTTTCCCGCTATCTTTGTTCGCTGGCTGGTATCCGCTATCTTTCGGTTAACGAACTATCTACTCGCGACTCATAATCGTAACATATGACTGCGCTTTTTACTAGGTTTATATTTTTTGTTGCTACTTTAATTGAGATCGATAGCAGCAGCACGATTTTCAACATTCAAGCTGCCCAAATTAAACCAAAAAATAGAGGATTTTCAATCTGCAAGCCCGCGCTTGTCCAGAGTTATTGTCGGAGGATACACGCATTTATCCACACTTTAGGGTGTGTATGGCGTGTTAAAGGATTTTTATTTTTCCATGGTCGCAGTCGGGACAATTAGCCTTGGCAAGTTTCAAGCCGCCAAATATTGCACGAGTCTCCCAAAATAATGAAACGGCTAGCCCGCAATCTCGATCGCGAGCTGAAGCAGTGATTCTTCCTCGAAAATCGCCAATACCCAATCTAAAATGGTCTTACCTTCCCCATTGAAAAATTGCCGCCCCCCAACTCAAACCTGCGCCAAAACCAGCCGCAGCAATAGTGTCGCCCGGTTTAACTTTGCCCTGACGCACGGCTTCGTCTAGGGCTAGGGGAATTGAAGCTGCTGAAGTATTGCCGTAATTTGCTAAATTGCTGATTACTTTTTCTGGAGGAATCTTCAGCCTTTGAGCAACTGCATCGAGAATCCGCCCATTAGCTTGGTGCAACAGCAGCCAGTCAATTTCGGCGGCGCTGATATTTGCCCGAAACATTGCTTTTTCAATGACTTCTGGCACTTTTTTTACAGCAAAACGATAGATTTCTTGACCGTTCATCGCGATCGGCTCAAATCCACCTTGTCCGATATTCACGCCCTCAATTAATTTTTTTGACTCGGCTTTGTAAGCTAAACTCAGAGACGAATTTTGCGTGCCGTCGCTGCGAATTTCAAATCCCAAAAATTTATCGACTTCTGAGGCTTGCAATATCACCGCACCTGCACCGTCTCCAAATAAAATGCAAGTACCCCGATCCGACCAGTTTACCCACCGAGATAAAATATCTGCTCCGATCAGCAACACGTTTTGATAAACCCCTGTCCGAATGAACTGCGAGGCTGTCACCAACCCAAACACAAAGCCCGAACAAGCTGCTGTCAAATCGAAAGCCACAGCTTTTGTCGCGCCCAACTGATATTGAATTTTGCAGGCAGTGCCGAACAAATCGTCAGTGCTCGATGTGGCCAAAATAATCAAATCGATATCTGTGGGCGCAATTTCTGCCATTTCTATCGCCTTTCGGGATGCCTCGGACGCCAAATCGCACAAAGAAGTGCGATCGTCCGCCAGCCGGCGTTCGCGAATGCCCGTCCGCCCCGCTATCCACTCGTCATTCGTTTCTACTATCTGACTCAAACCGTTATTATCCAGCGAAACCTGCGGTGTACAAGACCCGCTACCCGTAACGGCTATGCCGAACCCTGATTGCTGCAACATTCCTCTCCATTTACTCGCTGTTCGGTCGAGAAATTAAAAATTAAAAACTTCAAACTTAAACTCTTTTTTAAACTGCTGAAATTACTTTTTTTCAAGCAAAGTAAGCTGTTTAAACTGACATTTTTAATTTTTAATTTTTAATTTTTAATTCCTACTTACTAGAAATAATTGGTTTAAAGCCGGAGCCTCGATCGGGAGAAATTAAAAGAAGACTATTCATTACTCCAATCCTCGGACTTCCAAGTCGAGGTCGCAATCAACTGTCAACCCTTCTGGCTTGCTTTTCGGGCAAGGCGTCAACTGTCAACCGTCAACTGTCAACCGTCAACTGAATACCTTTAATTGACAGCTTCTTGTTCTAGAGCGCTTTCGCGATTGGACGATCGAATTCGCTCCAGCACTTGGTTGTCAATGGCCCCTTTTGCCAAACGAATGGCATTAAAAATCGAGGCGGATTGAGACGAACCGTGGCTGATAATGCAAACTCCAGCAACGCCCAACAGCAAACCGCCGCCGTGTTCAACGTGGTCTACCCGCTGTTTGAACCCTTTGAGGCTTTCTTGCAGCAGGGGAGCGCTAATTTGATTTTTGAGTCCGGCGGCCAATTCTTCCTTGAGCACTTGCACCACGACTTCGCCCACCGCTTCGGCAAACTTCAACAATACGTTACCGACAAACCCGTCGCAGACAATCACGTCGAAGTTTCCCGACAGCACGTCGCGGCCTTCGGCATTGCCCACAAAAGGAATATTCGGGTTGTCCACCAATAACTGGTGGGTGCGCACCGCTGCGTCGTTGCCTTTAGAAGGTTCTTCGCCAATGTTGAGCAGACCGATTTTTGGTTCGGCCACGCCCAGCACGCACTGGCTGTAAATAGTTCCCATCAGAGCGAACTGCTCCAAAAATTTGGGGCGGCAGTCCACATTAGCGCCGACATCGAGAATGAGTACAGAGGTTCCCGGTACCATTGTTGGCAAAACTGCACCGATCGCCGGGCGATCGATTCCGGGGAGCCGCCCCAACCTCAACAAAGCCGCAGCCATGGCCGCGCCGGAGTGACCTGCGGACACAACAGCATCAGCTTGCTGCTGCTTCACCAAGTTCATGGCTACGTTAATCGAAGCCTTGGGTTTGCGTTTGAGGGCACTGAGAGGTTCTTCGTGCATTTCCACCGTTCCTTCAGAAGGAACGATTTCTAGCTGACCTGTAGAGACGCGGCCGATCGCGTCTTGAAGACGTAGCGAATCTTCTATTTGCTGCGGGTCGCCCACCAGCAAAATCTCTACGCCTAATTCTTCTTGTGCCTTAAGCGCTCCAGCTACAACTTCGGCGGGGGCGTGATCCCCACCCATAGCGTCTATTGCAATTCTTGCGCGTGTCGATCCCATTGACCAATGTTTGAGAAACACTAAAAATTCTACCAGGAAGTCAGTCGATTTGAGATTTTAGATTTTCTACCCAGGACGAGCGATCTCGGAGCAGGATTTGAGATTGATTTGCGATCGAGCAGTGAATCTGGGAGCAGGAACTCTTAGTCTAAAATTTTGGGCTCGTCTACCAATGGCGTCGCGGACATGGTAACCGTTTGTGGCGCCCCGTCCGCGTGAACCGACAACTGCCAAGAAATAACTAAAATCTGCTCGCGCTCGATCGGACGATCGCTATTTCGGACTACTCTGATAGAGTTATAGCCTTTCTCACATTCACGAGGTACAAATCTTGACGTAAAAAGCTTTACACTGCAAAGGTTCCAGCATATCTTGGCATACCTCATCTTTCTGAAAAAGGCTATAAGTCCTGTAGGCTGATTTGCTGAATTTTAATTAAATTTCCTGGATTATGCGATCGGCGAGAAAAGTAGTCAGCATTATTCACCATTGGATAACTACTCAACCCCAAGACCAGCAGCCGAACATTTTGGAGTTTGCCTGCACACGCTTAGACTATGGGAAAAGGATGGCACAATCAAGGCTATTGGCACACCCGCCGGTCAACGACGATACTCAATCAACTCTTATGCCGGACGCCAGACAACCAACCTTAGAACCATCCTGTACGCCAGAGTCTCCAGTAGATTGCAAAAAGCTGACCTTGACCGACAAATTGCAAAACTACTGGAACTCTATCCATCAGCCGAACTCATTACCGACATTGCCTCTGGGCTTAACTTCCAAAGGAAAGGACTTAGATCCGTTCTGGAAACCTTCCGTACAGGCAATGTCGGCTCTGTTGTTGTTACCCACCAAGACAGAGGCAGATTTGGCTTTGAACTCCTTGAATGGCTCTGTTAGCTCGATCGAACAAAGCTCGTGGTTCTCAACCAAGACAACCTTTCTCCAGAACGAGAAATGCTCGAAGACGTGCTTGCCATTATTCACGTCTTTTCCTGCCGACTCTACGGACTTAGAAAATATCAAACTCAAATCAAGGAAGATTCAGATTTACCCAGAGCCAGCACTAGCAAAGATTTGGAAAGCGTGGATGGCAGCGGCACGATATTGCTACAACCAGGCAATATCTCAACAAAAGAAAAGTCGTCTAAGTAAGCTAAAGTTGCGTAACAAGATTATGCAATCAGATTTACCGAAGTGGGTAAAAGATACACCATGTCATCTGAGGCAAAATGCTATTTTTGATGCTCACCGAGCATATTCTGCCAGTCTGGATGCCAAATATCGAAGCATTCGCAATCCTCGCTCTACGATCAAATTCAACGATTCCAACTTCAGAAATGGGATGTGGTTTAAATTCTACGTTAAAGGGCTAAGCTTCACAGCTTCTGAACCCGTCCCAGTATCTTGTAAGTATGGTACTCAGCTAGTTCTACATCGCGGTAATTGGTTCGCTATTTTCCCTGAAGAATACAACTCAAAACCATCTGGCTATAACTCGGTAATTGCCTTAGATCCTGGTATTAGAATATTTCTGACAGGGTATGACTCCGAAAAAGTAATTGAAATTGGTAGTGGAGATATCGGAAGAATCACCCGCCTGTGTCAATATCTTGACGAGTTAATTGGAAAAATGACTAAAGTTTCTGCCAAGCAAACAAGAGCCATGATAAAAGCTGCGGTCAGAATCAGAAACAAGATTCAAAATCTTGTTGACGAACTTCACAAAAAAGCTGCACATTTTCTAACCACGAATTATCAAGTTATTTTTCTGCCAACTTTTGAAACATCTCAAATGGTCAAACGTGCCAAGCGCAAGATTAATAAGAAGTCAGTACGTCAGATGTTGACATGGGCGCCTTATCGCTTCAAGCAAATCATCAAGCATCAAGCTGACAAAAATGGCTCGATTGTTGTTGATGTGTCAGAAGCCTATACGTCTAAGACTTGTGGAAATTGTGGTCATGTCCATCGAAAACTTGGTGGCTCTAAAGTGTTCAAGTGTCCGAATTGCCAAACGGTAATTGGACGAGATTTGAACGGCGCACGTAATATCCTGTTACGTGCTTTGTCGGATTCGACCTGTTCTGTCAGCAATGACGGAATTGCTATGGTTACATCTCCAGCATTGCAAAGCTATGTTGAGAAATGTTAAGCGTAAATGAATCAGTTTGTCCCTACTTTACTATTTTTGACTGCCCATTGAAAAACTCAACGGAATAGTTTACATGACCCGCCCAAAAACGGGTACTAGCTTTCCGACACTCGTCGGGAAACCCAAAATTTTAGATCCTAGTTCCTGCTCCCAGATTGAAGTGTGGAGTAATTCTCAAATCTAAAATCTCAAATCGATTGACTGACTTAGGAGTAAAAAATGCTGGATTTATTTAGCTCGGGAATCATGTCTCTGTGGCTGGACATGGCTCTTGTAGGCAGTGCTGCCCCCAACGCCTTGTCCCTGCTAGCTTGGCGGGGAGGGATACCCGGGCTAGTTATGGCCGAAGATATGGCTTTTGGGGGAATAAATGCGGCAAATCGCGACTTGCCGACATCAGCGGCGGTTGAGGCATATTTAAAAGATTTGAAGGAGAAGCATCTGATTGAGGGAAATCAGGGAGTTTGGGTGCAAGCCGGAATGGTGCCGCTGGTGAGTCAGCAGGGGACGGTGTTGATGCCGGGGGCTTCGCTGACTAAGATTGCCACTTCCCTAGCGTCGCTGGAAACTTGGGGCGCTGATTATCAGTTTGAAACGCGGTTCCGGGGAACCGGGCCGATTAGAAATGGTGTTTTACAAGGGGATTTGGTGGTCAGCGGTGGCGGCGATCCGCTGTTTGTCTGGGAAGAGGCGATCGCCGTGGGCAATGCTCTCAATCAAATGGGTATCGATCGCGTGGCGGGGAATTTGGTGGTAACAGGCAATTTCCGCATGAATTACCAGTCCGATCCTGTGGCTGCTGGGGATATCTTGCGGCAGGCGATCGACAGTCGCAGTTGGCCGCGAGACGTGCAGGTAATGTATTCTAAGATGGCTCCGGGAACTAGAAAGCCGCAGGTAACGGTGGCCGGCAGCGCGATCGCTGAAAAATTTGCCCGGGAGGGGCGTTTGCTGCTGAAGCGCCGATCGCTCCCTTTAGCCGAAATCCTCAAACAGATGAACGTCCACAGCGACAATGAAATCGCTCAGATGCTCGCCGACAATTTGGGCGGGCATAAAATAGTCCAGCAGCAAGCGACTTGGGCGGCGGGAGTGCCGGCGGCGGAACTACAATTAGTCAACGGTTCTGGTTTGGGGGTGGAAAATCGGATGTCTCCGAGGGCTGCTTGCGGGATGATGCAGGGGATCGCGCGCAACCTTCAAACTACTGGGCTGACGGTTGCTGACTTGTTTCCGGTGTCCGGGCGCGATCGAGGAACTGTGGAACACCGCCACATTCCGCCGTCGGCTGTGGTGAAAACCGGTACTTTGGACACGGTGATTGCTTTGGCCGGAGCCATACCCACGCGCGATCGGGGTTTAGTTTGGTTTGCAATTATTAATCGCGGCACCGATTGGGACTCTTTGAGAGTGCAACAAGATATATTTTTGCAAAAATTGGTGCAGCAGTGGGGAACTGCACCGGCCGTACCCTTAGCAATTACACCGCATATTGACGGGGCTAGACCTGCTTTGGGGGCAGCAAATCGCAGCGATATTTTGCTGGGAGGTTAACGTCAGTTGACCTGTGACAGTTGACAGTTGACAGTTGACAGTTGGCAGTTGTCAGATTAATGCTTTTAGACCCGATGCCCTCTTTGCTCGATGCCCTCTTTGCCCGATGCCCCACAGCATAATATGAGATTTCGCGCATAGAGTATGTCACAATTAGAATAGGACTATTGTGCAAGAAGATGATCAAACTGCGATTGAAGAGATACGGAAAAAAACGCGAGACCAGCTACCGGATTGTAGCGATGAACAGCTCCACCCGCCGCGACGGCCGTCCCCTAGAAGAACTCGGCTTCTACAACCCCAGAAATAACGAAACCAGGCTGGATGTTCCAGCGATTGTCAAGCGCCTCCAAGAAGGCGCTCAGCCAACTGACACCGTGCGTGACATCCTGAGAAAAGCCAATGTATTTGAACAAGTCGGAGCCGGAGCCAACGTTGAATCCAGCACAGCAGCAGTCAGCTAGTCCCAATTACGCTGGACTGGTTAAGTTTTTAATTGGGCCTTTTTTAGAGTCGCCCGGGTCTTTGCGGGTAGATTGCGAACTGCACCCGCGCCAATCCCGGGTCTGGGTTCGGCTCGCTTTTGAAGAACCCGACAAAGGGCGGGTTTACGGTAGGGGCGGACGCAATATTCAGGCAATTAGAACTACCCTCGAAGCGGTGGCGCAAACGGCCGGTCAGTCGCTCTACTTAGATATATATGATGGTGAAGCGGGCGATCGCGGCTCCGGCCCACCTAGGGGCGATCGAGACCGCGATCGCGACCGCCAAGACCGCGGTACCCGCGAGCCGCGAGGCGATTTCCGACCCCGGACGCCGCCTCCGTCGCCGAGTCCCTTAGCTAGCAGAACTCCCAGAGAACAACCTCGCCGTACTAACACACCTACGTTTAGAACGAGCAGAAATACTCCGGGTTATTAACTGCTAAACTCAGCAACAATTTTAGATTTTAGATTGCCTGTTGTAGACTTTGTATTACAAGCTACGTTTGATTTGAGAACAGCCTCCAAGGCGATCGGACACAAATGTAAAATTAAAAAGCTCTAATCTCAGCCCAATGAGGTAAATCTAAAATCTAAAATCTAAAACTTGTTCCAAGACCGAAGTCGAAAAATCTAAAATCTAAAATCTAAAGTTGCCTGACTTCATAGAAGGGAGATTTGATTTGTGCCCCAAGCACCAAATTCATTTGCGATTTAAATAGCAAAGACGCCTTAGATACTAGGTAAAAGCTAGTACGGGGCGTCTTTTTGTTCGCAAAAGAGGCTAATTTAAGGAGATTTCTTGCATAAATCTTTGATGAGTGCCTAAACCCCAGATTTCAGGCAGATACAACAGACAATGCAGCCCAGATAATTTCAAGAATGGCGAGCTTGGGAATGCAATGCAAGTCTAGGGTTTAAGTGTTAACTTTTAATTGCTTACTTGGAGGAGCTCATGTTGGCATGACTGAAAAACTAACGATAGAGTTACCGAACACTCAAAGCGCCATGTCGCTGGCTGGAAATCAAGAAGAAAACTTGAAAATTATTTCTAAGCAAACCGGTGCTAACCTGGTAATGCGAGGTCAAGAACTGCTGATTTCAGGCACAAAAACTCAAGTAGAATTGTGTCATAAATTAGTGCGATCGCTCTCCGACTATTGGAAATCGGGCAAAACCATCACCGGAGTAGAAATCCAAACGGCACGCTACGCATTGGATACCAACCGCCAAGAAGATTTGCAAGACTTGCAGCGAGACGTACTCGCCAAAACCCGCCGCGGCGAAGAAATTCGTGCTAAAACCTTCAAGCAGCGCCAGTACGTCCAAGCAGTACGCACCCACGACTTAACATTTTGCATCGGCCCGGCTGGTACTGGCAAAACATTTCTAGCAGCTATTTTCGCAGTGCAAGCACTGTTAAGCAAGCAGTACGAAAAGCTAATTTTAACCAGGCCAGCCGTAGAAGCAGGCGAAAAATTAGGATTTTTGCCTGGAGATTTGCAGCAAAAAGTCGATCCCTATTTGCGCCCGCTTTACGACGCCCTCCAAGAAATAATCGACCCCGAAAAAATGGCCGATTTAATGGAAAGAGGCTTGATCGAAGTAGCTCCTTTAGCTTATATGCGAGGGCGCACTCTCAGCAATGCTTTCGTAATTTTAGACGAAGCTCAAAATACAACGCCTGCTCAGATGAAAATGGTATTGACTCGTCTGGGCTTTCGCTCAAAAATGGTAGTGACCGGCGATATCACTCAAACAGATTTGCCGGCACACCAACAGTCAGGCTTGTCAGTTGCTCAAAAAATTCTGGGTAACGTTGAAGGTATTGCTTTCTGTGAATTCAATCAGTCAGATGTGGTGAGACACCCGCTAGTACAGCGGATTGTTGCAGCTTACGAACTACATGAAAAATAGTCAGTTGACAGTTGACAGTTGACAGTGGGCAGTTGACAGTTGTCAGTGGGCAGTTGTCATTAGTCATTAGTTATTTGGTGTTTTGGGTTGTTATTACCAATTCCCAATTCCCAATTACCAATTCCCAATTCCCAATTCCCAATTCCCAAATTAAATTATGCCTAATCTCAAAGAATTCTTAGAAGCTTGCGAAAAATTGGGAACGCTGCGTTTGATCGTGACTAGCAGCGCCGCTGTACTGGAAGTGCGCGGTTCAATTCACAAGCTGTTTTATGCAGAGTTGCCCAAGGGAAAATATGCAAATATGCACGCCGAAATATTTGAGTTTCACCTAAATATGGACAAAATTAAACAGGTGAAATTCGAGACAGGCGAGGCAAAAAGAGGCAATTTTACAACCTATGCAATTCGTTTCCTCGACGAGCAAAATGATGCTGCGTTGAGCGCGTTTTTGCAGTGGGGGAAACCGGGGGAATATGAACCTGGACAAGTGGAAAATTGGCACGAATTGAAGGA
The DNA here is from genome assembly GCF_036700185.1 of Microcoleus sp. BM001215392. Lineage (NCBI taxonomy): Bacteria > Bacillati > Cyanobacteriota > Cyanophyceae > Oscillatoriales > Microcoleaceae > Microcoleus > Microcoleus sp. BM001215392. Next base: position 27,328 of record NZ_JAUBOJ010000036.1, read on the forward strand.
AAAATACGGCGAGGTTTGGGAACCTGAACCTGTTGATGCCATTTAAAACTAACAAACAATAAAAAAGGTTTGTAGTGAGGACTTCAGTCCGCAAAAATCAGGACAGAAATCTTCATTAAAAAAGGTTTTTAGTGAGGAATTCAGTCCGCAAAAAGAAAGACTTGCATTCCTCACTAAAAACCTTCGATCGTTCGGACTTCAGTCCGCAAAAAGAAGGACTGAAGTCCTGACTACAAACGAATTAGAGAGAAATAGAAAGTTAGATGTTTGAATGTAATTTGGTATGAAGGTAATTTGGGGTTTTTGTCTGGTTTTGCTTGTCTTGCTGTGGGGTGGCGGTGCTAGGGCGGGGGTTTTGGGCGATCGCATTTCCAGTTTTCCCGATTGGGATAGCAAGCCTCCCATCGCCGTAGCTAAGGGAGATTTGGTGTACCCAGACTGGATGGCCGGAAGTTGGAATGTTGCGAGCACTTTGGTGGATTTAGCCGCGCCTTTAGCGCCCAATATTATCACACCCGGGTTTGAAAGCAACCGCCAGTATTTGCAGCAGCCGGTATTATTTCAAGTTCGATTTCAACCGGAAATCAATACTGGTCTTTTTTCTAATTATAGATATAAGGTAGCTAAGAAGATTGTGGCCGATCGCACTTTTAACGGTTTGAACATCGCCAAAGCCTATTTAGGCAACGGTGGCGTACTTTCGGTGAAAGTCGATCCGAACAATCCCAACCGCCAGATTACCATACTCAAAGGATCTCGCCAACTAATCTCGATTGTCACCAGTCGCGGCACTGAAACGCCGAATCCTCAGGAATTTGTATCTACAGAAATTTCTCAGCAGGTGTTTCGGGGCGAGACTGATATTTATTTAAACGAAGTGGAAACAACCACAGCTTATCGAGTGCTTGGAAGCGGGGAAAATGGATCTTCTGGAAGTAAAAAAATTGTAGCCGATCAGGTGACAGCAATTTATTTATCGCCGCAAGACCCGGATTACTTTGCTGCTGGGGGGCATCCTGTGGCTTTGTACCGATATCGCTTGGAGTTGGTGCCGGGAGAATAGGCTAATTCATGGTGAATTATTAGTATGGCAACTCTAGCGGGGCGAATGGCATGGGAACGAATAATACAAGCTATCTCAACTGGTATTAATCCAAAAGCCAGCGACTTTCAAATGTGGGCTGAGTCACAACAGAGATAACATCCTACTCAAACACCTAATGGCCCGTTAAAATATATTGATAAAAACCGAGTAGCTAGGTTAACGCTTAAACAGGGCACTCCAAGAGCTCCGAGAAGCAATCATCCTCATGTAGAGTTGAGAAATCCCAAAGGCAGTAGAATCGATCTACAAGGAAAGCTCGTTAATAGAAAAAGTCCAGCTAATCATACTCCTATTGATTGGGACATTTAAAAATGGAACGCTTAAACTACTGGCAGTTTCCGGGATTTGAAAATATTTATTTAGAGGATAGCTATGTACTTAGCATTAATGCTAAAATATCTATACAAATCCTTTTAGAAGCTGTCCTCACTGAGAATCACTCTCTATATACTCAACCCTTACCAGGGGAACAGTATTGTTATCGGCGGATGACAGTCAATTTCCCCCATCCTCAAACCTACGATTTGGTTCTGAACAACATCGATCGAATTGCAGATCCCGATGGTAGCGTTGATTGCGGGAACATAGACGAATTTTTTAGGGCGGATGACAAATACTATTTAAGAGGGGAATGGGGAGAACTTACTATAGTTTCCGATCCACCCATAATTTTTGATGTAGAAAACTATTTAATTGTCAAAAACGGCGAAAATTTTATTGAAATTAATAAGGATAAAATTACTGGTTTTGAATGGAAAAGGGCAGGAAAAGGAGCAATCAGTTTACTTTACGAAAACGATTCAGGAAATCCTTTATCTGTTCAAATTGAGGCTGATAAAGATCCAGAAGGCTTTAGAGCAGCTTGGGGATATATGAGGGAACTTGAAACAGCTTATACAAATGATTTGACTGAAGGCGAGTTGACTTTTGACAAAATTAAGCAGTATTACGCTGATAATTTGAATCAGGAAAATGTGCAAGCGTTTTCTGTTAAATATCCTAGCTCAGCGGGCGATCGATATTCGATTTCGGCAATTACTTCCGACAATTAAGGTGAAATATTTTTTTTGAAGTGAGGATTTGAGAGATTTGTGCTAATTGTGCTTGTCCTCAGCAATCTTAGCCTGATTCAGAAATTCTTCTAATAGTTTGAAGAATTTATCAAGCGCATCTTTTTCATCAACTGAAAAGAAGAGAATGATACTGTCCCATCCGTGAGTTGACGTAATTTTATATCTTTCCTGTATCCACTCTTGAAATCCATCAAGTTGTTGTTGTTGTTCTGTGTCGGGAAACCCAAGTTCCGCTCTAGCCGTTTCATATCCATCTAAAAATGCGCGCAGGCGGGTAATTGAACACTTGCCCAAATACATACCAGGTCTCTGTTTGATTCTTTGCAGTAAATCAAAGAAGTATTCAGATTTAACATCTAGTTTGTTAACATTCACTTCGGCTAGCATAAAAAAGTCTCCTATTAAAAGTCTTCTTCTATTACTATAAACTGTAAATCATTGAATAGCTTACCATGAAATAGCAGGTTTGTCATCCATTGCTCTCTGTTTAGCCCGTCCGGGTGATGGTTGTCAAAAATAATTTCTATGTTGTTGATAACAATAGCGATTCCTTCGTGACGACCATTTACTGAAATAGCCTCTCCCGGTACGCTATCATCATAAATCCCACTGTTCCGACCTCTTCCGTATCCTGTGTAGAGTTTTATGCGCTTTCCAGGAATTCCTTGACCTGTCAAGTAATCTTTGAGATTGGTGGCGCACTCAACACATTTAAAGTTTTCATAGCGATCGACAATAGCTTTGATTTGCAGTATTTGCTCAGCAGTAATCTCACTCATATCTCGCCACGACCAACAAATTGATGACTTACGCACGGGTTGCCAGAAACCGGGTTTTTTTAGGAAAATTATTCGCTGTAGCCCGCAGATTGGGTGAAAAACCCGGTTTCTTAGTCGCAGTGTACCCAACCTAAAATTCAACTAAAAAAATTAGAAGGTGAAAAACTAATTTTTCACCTTCTAGCTTGCGACTTTCCGATTTCGGGTTACGGAACAAACTTCTTGAATGCCAGAGTCACGTTGTGGCCGCCAAACCCAAAGGAATTCGACAGCGCCACATCAACTTTTAGATCGCGACTGGTATGGGGAATGTAATCTAAATCGCACTCTGGATCGGGATTTTCTAGATTGATTGTCGGCGGGACTTTATCGTTGGCGATCGCCATTACCGTCGCTACAGCCTCAATTCCCCCAGAACCGCCCAAAAGATGGCCGGTCATCGACTTGGTAGAACTAATTGCTACTTTGTAAGCGCTTTCTCCCAAAACCTTCTTAATTGCCTTTGTTTCCGTAGAATCGTTGGGAAGCGTGCTCGTGCCGTGAGCGTTGATATAGCTCACCATATCCGGCGTCAAACCCGCATCCTTGAGCGCTAAAGCGATCGCCCGCGATGCACCTTCGCCCCCCGGTACTGGGGATGTCATGTGGTACGCATCGCAGGTTAAACCGTAGCCGACGATTTCTGCGTAAATCCTGGCCCCTCGTGCTACAGCGTGTTCCATTTCTTCTAAAAGCAGAATTCCAGCACCTTCGCCGACGACAAAACCATCGCGATCGCGATCGAACGGACGGCAAGCATGAGTCGGGTCATCGTTACGAGTCGAAAGCGCCCTGGCCGCAGCAAAACCCGCCACGCACAAAGGTGTCACCGCCGCTTCCGTACCGCCGCAAATCATGGCTTGCGCATAACCGTTCTGAACCATGCGAAACGCATCGCCCACTGCATTCGACCCGGCCGCACAGGCTGTCACCGTGCAAGAGTTTGGCCCCTTGGCGCCCGTTTGAATCGCCGTCAGGCCTGCGGCCATATTCGCAATCATCATGGGAATCATAAACGGGCTGCATCGATCGGGGCCGCGAGTCAAATAGATCTCTTGCTGGTCTTCCAAAACCTTCAAGCCGCCAATGCCGGTGCCAAGAATGACACCCACCTGTTCTGCGTTCAGGTCGTTAATCTCAAACTTCGCGTCAGCCAGAGCTTGTTTGCTGGCTGATACCCCAAATTGAGCAAAGCGATCCATCCGCTTTGCTTCCTTGCGCTCTAAATACTCGTGAGGGTCGTAACCCTTCACCTCTCCAGCAATCCGGCAGTCGTGCCGCGACGCATCGAACAAGGTGATCGGGCCGATGCCATTCTTCCCAGCCAGCAACCCGTCCCAATATTCGGACAAGGTATTGCCGATCGGTGTAATCGCGCCGAGACCCGTGATAACAACGCGCTTACGCTCTTTATTTGTCATGATTTCAGTTTCAAAAAATTAAACACCCAGAACGCAGAACAAAAGAGGAGTTGTTAGTTTTTTAACTTTTCTCCTCTTATGGGAAAAGACAGGTATTTTATGCTTTCGGAGCTGCAAGTTTACTGCTGATGAAATCTACAGAAGCTTGAACCGTGGTAATTGCTTCGGCTGCTTCGTCGGGAATTTCAATATCAAACTCTTCTTCCAAGGCCATGACCAGCTCTACTGTATCTAAGGAGTCTGCTCCTAAATCGCTAGCAAAGTTGGCTTCGGGCTTGACTTCGCTCGGATCGACTTCGAGTTGATCTGCCACGATTTTCTTGACTCTAGCAAAAATGTCGTCTTGACTCATAACATCCTGTCCTCATTGGTTGCTGCGTATCTAATCTTATCCGAAACGGGGATCTTCGGGAAAAAGGCTTGCCGCTTTTCTAAGTGACCCTTGGTGTGGGGAGTGGGCCGCGGGCAAGGAGTGATATCGTTTCCGGTTGCATCAGAATGATTTAACCGCGAAGGCGCAAAGGACG
>NZ_JAUBOJ010000037.1:0-31706 GCF_036700185.1 Microcoleus sp. BM001215392
GCGACCTCTACCCTTAAGTCCGAGGATTGGAGTAATGAATAGTCTGATTTTAATTTCTCCCCAGCAGGCTTGGGGCTTTCAACCAATTCTTTCTGGTTAAATTGATTTACACTCACTTACTTAACAAACAACGAACTCGACTAAATTAGCATTTTAAGAGGTTGACGGTATGCACAGCGCTTATATCAATCGGATTGGGAAATTTTTGCCGGGGGAACCGATTAATAATGATGAGATGGAGGAGTATCTAGGCAAAATTGCCTCGCGCCCTTCGAGAGTCAGACAGCGCATTCTCAACAGTAACGGAATTAAACAGCGCTATTACGCGATCGACAAACAGCAGCAAACACTCTATTCTAACAGCCAAATGGCAGCATTTGCCGTCCGCGACGCGATCGCCCAGGCAAATTTGGAACCAGGGGCGATCGACTTATTAGCCTGCGCTACCACTTTACCAGACTTATTAGTACCGGGATTTGCCAGCACAGTACATGGGGAACTTTCTGAATTATCTCCCCTAGAAATAGTTTCAACTCAAGGAGTTTGCTGTGCGGGAGTTACCGCCTTAAATTACGCCGCGTCTCAACTCGAACTCGGCAAAAAACAAACAGCAATCGCCGTAGCCTCCGAATTTCCCTCGCGCCTGTTCAAAAATAGTAAATTTGAAGCAAAAACATCAGTTAAAGCCGGAAAACCCCTACCTTTCGATACAGAATTTCTGCGGTGGATGCTATCCGACGGCGCCGGAGCATTTTTGCTACAAAACCATCCCAACAGCGCAGGAATTAGCTTAAAAATAGAATGGATTGAGCTAATTTCCCACGCCAACGCCTATCCAGTTTGTATGTATTCAGGATTAGCCAGCGAAACATCAACCAAAAGCTGGTTAGATTATTCATCTTACCTCGATGCAGCCACAGCCGGAGCTTTTGACTTGCGGCAAAATATTCGCTTGCTAGACAATGTAATGAAATTAGGCGTTGAAGGTTGGCTGAGCTTGATTAAAAACGGGAGAGTTTGTCCGCAGGAAATTGACTGGCTGCTGTGCCACTATTCGTCTCACTTTTTCCGGGGACAAATTGTCGAACTTTTGGAAGAAGCCGGCTGCATGATTCCCGAAGAAAAATGGTTTACCAACTTGTACTCGCGGGGAAATACAGGCTGCGCCTCGATTTATTTAATGTTAGAGGAATTGTTCAATTCTGGCAAATTGCAGCCGGGACAAAAAATCTTTTGTTTTGTTCCGGAAAGCGGTCGCTTTACAACGGCATACATAATGTTAACTGTTGTGGAAAGCACCAAGAAACCTATGACTTCTCAAAGTTCTAACTCGATTGAATTTTCCGAAGCTTCACCTCTCGAAAATCTTAAACCGGAAATGTTTTACTCTCCGCAAGCTTATTTGTTGCGGGAGTTAGCCTGGATTTGGCTGAGATTCGATCGCGAAATTCGTTCTGTTCCCATCGTCCGCAAATTGTACCGGGGAGAGTTTACAATAGAAGACTATCAAGCTTTGCTGTGCAATCTCCGCCCGCAAGTTGTCGAGGGAGCGCGCTGGATTGCTCGGGCTGCATCTAACATGACTGACTTTCGTTTGCGATCGACTTTTATCGGCCACGCCCAAGACGAACACCGCGACTATCAAATGCTAGAACAGAATTATGTTTCTGTCGGAGGCGAGTTGTCAAAAATTGTCGAATATGATAAGAATATTGGCAGCGAAGCACTGTCAGCTTTTATCTTCCACCAAGCATCGCGGGAAAATCCGGTTGATTTAATTGGCAGTATGTTTATTATCGAAGGATTGGGCAATCGCTTGGCGGGAAAATGGGCAAAAGAAATCAAAGAAACTCTCGGTTTGCAAGACGAACAAGTATCGTTTTTAGCTTATCACGGAGCTAATGACGAGTCGCATTTAGCCAAATTAGAAAATTTGATTAATGCAGAGTGGATGACGGATGACATCGCCCGCCGCATTGTCAAAACCGCCCGCGTTACTGCTCGTTTATATTTGCTGCAATTGGAGGAAATCCGCTAATGCAAAAGCTGCAAAAACAAGATATCAAAAATCTCCCCGATGAGCGGAAAATCCCCTATGCTACGAAACCGTACAACCGCCGAGATCCGAATGTTTGGGACGTGCTGTTTTGCGATCGGTCAATTCCCGTCGATTTAGTGGCAAAAGCATATATGATGCGGGATTTGCAAAACTGGACTCGCAATTATTTGCTCATCCCGATCAAAATAATTGCTAACTTGTTGCTGGCGCTAATTATGACAGCAAAGCGTTTGTTGCCATTTCAATTTCGCGCTTACACTTTAATGCACAAATCCGCTGCATTTTTCCTAAATAACTTTGTCTCGCCCGAAGCTTGTTATTTAATTGTGCGGCACATCAGCATCGGTTCCAACATTATCAACTTCTTAATTGATAACGGCCCGGATACCGAGATTGAAAAGTCAAAACTTTATCCGCGTACAGTTAGCGATTTAGCAGAAAATGCCTTTCTCGAACACGATTTAATTTTGTATAACTTTGTCTGGGATTACAACCAGGCAATGCTGACAAATCCCAACTGGTTGCAGCTCGTCAAAAAACGCGGAATCAATTATGATAGCATTCAACCTGTAGAATTTGCAATAGATTTTCAGAAACCCAGGTGGCTGAGGATTTTGGATTTAGAATCTGCGATCGAATTGTTTAAAGTATTTTATTCTCTGTGTTTGACTAGCGACGAATTTGCGCGAGCAGTGATGTCGCTTCAGTTAGATGAAAACTTCGGAGTCTACGTCAGCGAGATTACCGGAAATCATGACTGGAATCATGTAATTGTCAACCGCCACCCCCTAGCACCAAATAGTCCGTTTAATGCAGCACGAGACTTGTTTTTGCACGGAATAATTTCGGAATATCTTTATCGGTACTTGGAACTACAAAAAGAGATGAGCATTGCTGAAAATTAGGGTAAGTCAACCCTCAAACAAAAACAATCAAACAGGTTCGATCGTTCGGACTTCAGTCCGCATAAATTCAGGTTCGATCGTTCGGACTTCAGTCCGCATAAATTCCCGCGAACTAAAATGCTCACAACCAACACTTTTTTAAGGATAATTAAGTGATATAATTTGATTTGCTGAATCCTCGAAAACCTCTAACCCGATCCACCCAACAAGTTGCCAAAAATTCTTGATTTCAAGATAAATGCCACAAAAAATATCAAGCCACAGCTAGCTGTGGTTGTTCTGCTAATTTCGACAAATCCTGATACATCACAATCCACTTACCTGTAATCGGATCGCGGTAAGTCATAAACGGATTAGATTTTAAAGGTGCGCTGCAAGATTTAACCGTCATTTTTTAACACTCCCTATAAATGCTCTTGAATAACTACTACAACACCACACCTTTAATAATCGGATATTTTGCCTGCGATTCCCGTGATTTGTACCTCAACAATAGGTGATATTTTAGGCATTTTTTGGTGACAGATAGCACGGCCTCATGTGATTAAAAACCGCAGGGCCAGTGAGCCGTATCACCAAAACCCCTCCGAAAAATAATTTTGTCTTGTTCCCTTTGCCGCACAGCGTCAAGAGACCCACTATTTTCAGCAAAAATCTGATATTATTAAGTAAAGTAAAGATGTTTATCAAAGATCCCCTTACAAACTTATGGCGCTATTTGGATTTGGCAAAAAGTCGAGCCTGCCCTCTTCCCAAGACGCATTGCCGGGACGGGCAGAGTTGATGCCGGTACCGGCAACTCACTTTGTTAACGGCAATCCCCTCAAGCCTCCGTTTCCAAACGGGATGGAAACTGCGGTGTTTGGTATGGGCTGTTTTTGGGGCGCGGAACGCAAATTTTGGCAGGAAAATGGCGTTTTTTCGACTGCGGTTGGCTACGCTGCGGGGATTACTCCGAATCCTACTTACAATGAAGTTTGCAGCGGGATGACTGGACATAATGAAGTTGTTTTGGTTGTGTTCGATCCGAAAAAAGTTAGTTACGAAACACTGCTTAAAGTTTTTTGGGAAAGCCACAATCCGACTCAAGGAATGCGTCAGGGAAATGATTCGGGCACTCAATATCGTTCGGGAATTTACACCTATTCAGCCACCCAAAAGCAGCTTGCTGAAGCTTCCCGTGATGCTTACCAGCAAGCTCTGACACCGGCCGGCTACGGTAAGATTACTACGGAGATTATTGATGCTCCTGAGTTTTATTACGCAGAAAGCTATCACCAGCAGTATCTTGCTAAAAACCCGAACGGTTATTGCGGTTTGGGCGGTACTAAGGTTTGTTTGCCGGCTATGTCTCAGGCTTGAGTGTTGGTTCCGCTTGATGGGGATACAACAAGGTTCGTTGGTGTCAATTTAATGTTAAATGCAGTCACAGACTTCTGTTGGGCGACTAAGACTCGATCGCCCCTAGCCCCCCGAATCGTTGCGGGGGGGCAGGAAGCGATTTAATGTTAAACCCAGTCGCAGACTTCTGTTGGGGGATTAAGACTCGATCCCCCCTAGCCCCCCTTAAGAAGGGGGGGACAGGAAGTTATCAAAGTCCCCCTTTTTAAGGGGGATTTAGGGGGATCTGGCCTGGGGTAAAAGCGAGATTTCTCAGGATTCAGACTTGATTTGACACTAATGAACACAGCAGTGTCCCTACAGCATAGGGCGAGAATTTCGCCACAAACAGCGGAATATGTTAGTAGTTGAAAATAGGTGATAAATGCTGACTGCTGTTGTAATTATCAATTTAATGATATCTCTGGTCTGTTTTTATATAGCTGCGAGAGTGTGGAAAATCAGGCGGACGATCGCACGTTTTGAAGTTCGGATCGCTGCAATCGATCGCTGTAGCAGCAATGTCCTCAGCAAATCGCCGGATTTCTTGGCAAAAAGACAGCAAGGTGTGCACCAGTTACGCCGGAATTACCTACAACTGGAATTGCAACTGCAACAGGTTCAGCAACTTTTGGGATTGCTGGGTTTGGGACGGATGCTTTGGCGGCGGCGCGATCGACCTTTGAGGTAAGCTATCCTAAAATTGTATGGAGAGAAGTTATAAAAATGTCAAGTAAACGTTCAGGATTATTTATTGGCGGTCTGTTGGTGGGTTCGGCGATCGGGGCCGTGACGGGTTTGCTGATGGCACCGCGAACGGGCAAGGAGACGCGGCAGATATTGAAAAAATCGGCCGATGCTTTACCGGAGTTGGCGGAGGATTTATCTACTAGCATCCAATTGCAGGCCGATCGACTTTCTGAGACTGCACTGCGAAATTGGGACGAAACTTTGGTTAGACTCAAAGAGGCGATCGCAGCGGGCTTAGAAGCGACTCAGCGCGAACGTCAAACCCTGTCGTCGGAAACAGAAGTCGAAGTGAGTCCCCCGTCACGCCCTTCCATCCGCTAACAAGGCGAGGAGCGATCGAAAATAAGCTATTTTAGTCATTGCGAGCCGATCGCAATTCTTGATTTACTGCAACACTTAGGTCAGCCCCAAATCCGAGATTCAAGTGAGTGACCCTATATTCTGGCTAGGACTTTCGATTTTGCTAGTGGCGGTTAGCCTAACTGCTGTTTTAGTGACTTTAATACCTGCGGTGCAAGCGCTAGCAAGGGCAGCCCGCAGCGTGGAAAAGCTGGCTGACACGCTTTCTCGCGAGTTTCCGCCAACTTTGGAGGCGATTCGGTTGACGGGGCTGGAAATTAGCGAGTTGACGGATGATGTCAACGATGGGGTGCAAAGTGCGGGGGAGGTTGTCAAACAGGTCGATCGAAGTATTGGTAGCGCGAAGAAGCAGGCGCAAAATGTGCAGGTGACAACTCGCAGTGTGGTAACTGGGGTGATGGCTGCTTGGAAAACTTTAACTCGGAAGCCGCCGATTTCTGGGACAAATCGCCGATCGACCGATCGATTGTCGCAGAGTCAAAGAAGTGCGATTTCGCTGAGGGATTCGGGTTTGGATGACAGGTATTCTGGGAATTACGCTGCGGGTGCGGGTAATGGAGAATCGCCACGGTTGAGGAATGGCGAGGGTTCTGGTTTGCCGGCGGATGCTGAAGATTTTGAGGAAGTGCGATCGAGCGATTCTTGATGTGGGTGCATCTGGCGCAAGGCAAATATATCCGTAGGGGCGAAGCATGACCGCAGTCAATATGAGATTATAACTAATAACTTATATGCGGTCATGCTTCGCCCTCTTCAAAAACCAGATGTACCCCTTGATGTTTTGGATAGTAGATCGAAGAAGCCTCGGCGGTTGAAACCGCGCGTAGAGCGAGGAAGCCTCGGCGGTTGAAACCGCGCGTAGAGCGAAGAAGCCTCGGCGGTTGAAACCGCGCGTAGAGCGAAGAAGCCTCGGCGTATCGAAGAAGCCTCGGCGGTTGAAACCGCTGCTACACAAACAATGTCCGCCTCCGCGGACGAAGAGAAGAGAGGGTTGATTTGTGGGATTTGTTTGGGTTGTGCGATCGCACATCTAATCTTTTTTATCCAAGTCTTCTGTTTTTGGAGTTTCTGAAGTTGAGGGGAATGTTAATTGGATGTTGATATCCATTGATATTGTACTTTGCTCCAACCAACCTATATTAACTATTTTTATTAATGCTTCTGTAGGTACAGAATTATTTATTTTAAATTCAGGAGAAGACTGAGTTTTATATCCGGCTTCCTGTAGCCGATCGCAAATATTGCGCCAATTTCCTACAGGTTCGTTAGGTACATCTGCGATTTTTTTAACATATTGGTATAAAGTTTTACATAAATAAACCTCTGCACTTTTGGAAGTCTGAAACAGTTGTCGGGCGATTTCGGCGGGGCTGCAACCGGAAAGCAAGCCTCGGAGGTAGAGTTTTTCGGTTTCTGTGAGTCCCCTGCGCGATCGGGGTGAGATTTGCCGTTTAGCTTCTGCAAAAGCTTGGTAGAGCCTTTCTAAGTCCCAGTTTTTGGCGGCTTCGGCAAATAAGTCTTCCTTGGATGCCATTGTTGGATGTGTTGAGATGTGACTAACGACAGCATAACCGAAATTGCTAGCCTTTGTTAGTTGACATTTAAATTTATAAAGTGTAATGTTACAGATATTAGCTTCACTTGAGTTCGTTGACGCGGTGTGACGCCGAGTAGAAATACTCAGATTCAACAATGGGCGCGATCGGTGCAAGGAACCTCAAAGCTAATATCTGCGAACATCAGACGGCGCTAGGTAAAGTTTTTTAACAAAAAAACAGTATTTTGCATAAAACTTGCGGACTAAGCCTGATAGATAAATAGAGCTTGATTAAGTACCGCTACTGTTGCGGTTCATCGGGGCTTAGGGTGCATTAGGGCGATCGGCCGATCGGCTTTTAGAACAACTTGTTTATTTAGTCTAAGCAAACACAGGCAAGTCTATGTACTTGTCTCTAATCAACACGAGGAAATAACGTGTCTAATTTTTTCACGCCTGAATTTAATAACGAAAGTGCGATCGCTCCTTGGAATGCCAGCCTAGAACCGATTAAGGCTATTATCCCGCAGCTAGATGCTAACCGCGTCCTAACCGGGGGTGTCGGTGAGGAAGTTAATCTCCCGACTTTAACGCCTGAAGCCTTTGACAATATCATTTTGCCTGACGATTTGCTAACCCGGATGGCTAGTGCGACAACTGACACCAACAGCAGTTTACCGGATAGCTCTGTCGATTTGCTAACAGGTCAGGCGATGTCAGAGGTTTATGGGGATTTGAGTAAGTTTGCGGCCGATCCAGATTTCGCGGCTAAGCTGAATGTGCCTTTTGGGGAAAACTGGGATGCTGCGGCTGCGAAAGCCTTAGCAGAAGCATGGTTTCAAGGAGATTTTAGCGATATCCCGCCGGTGAAGGTTGTCTCATCTGCTGAGATTGGTGGGGCGAATGGGGCTTTTGCTGCGGCGACGGATACGATTTATTTATCGAAGGAATTTTTGGCTGGGAATGCGGGGAATCCGGCGGCGATCGCGGATGTGTTGCGGGAAGAAATCGGGCACTCTGTTGATGCGCGGTTGAATGTTACAGATTCACCGGGTGATGAGGGGGCGATTTTTGCTGCTGTTGTTCAGGGGAAGGAGTTGACTCAGGGTGAGCTTCAGGGGTTGAAGAGTAAAGATGATACAGCAACTGTTTTGCTAGGTGGTGAAGATACCACAATAGAAATGAATCAGCAGCAGTGGAGAGTTTGGCGTTATACAGATCCGAGGGGCAAGAATAGTGATTTTTGGCTAAAGCCTGACGGTAGTAGCGATCAGAATGGAAGTCGATCTGATGGTAAAGATGGTATTAATATCAATTGGGGCCAAGGCTCTCCTTTTGATCCCCCTAACACTGATATTGTTAACAAACTTGACTATTTTGCTACGTCTGGTGCGACCCAAGCCACTTTTGAAGCTGGTAAGAGTTACAATTTTAGAGTCAGTGCAGATGATGCCCTGATAATGGCTGCCAGGCAGATTGGAAAATCAAATTTTGATGTTATCACGCCCCTGAGTCAAGATAGAAAACAATTTGAATGGCAGACATTTCCAAACGGAATTTTTAAAGAGTATAGTTGGACTCCCTCTCAGAGTGGGCAATATTACGTTTATTTTTGGCATTATGACAGAACAGGTGATGCTAATCTCAATATTTCTTGGGAAAAAGTGAATGGTAGCAGCTACATATCTGGACTTTCTTCATTAACAGATGATCAATGGGATCGGCAAAGTGGTGATGGCAATCAATTTAATGATAACAACAGGGATTCGGGTAGAATAACTGAAATTGATGAATCCCTACCTGATGTTAAGCAAGTCTCAAAGGATCTTTCCACGGCGCTTTTTGGTAAGATTCTATCTCTAGACACTGGCTATGCTTACGATTACACTAATGGCAACCCCGGTGGTGATCCTTATAATGGAAGCACGAAAGCTCATGCAGGGATTGACTATAGAGCAGGCGTTGGGCAAGAAGTCTCTGCAATAGTTGGGGGTACAGTAAAAAAAGTTACAGACTATGGTTCAATAGGAAAATTTGTCACTGTAGAAAGCTTTGATGGTAGACGGTGGATATATGGTCACATCCAAAACAGTAAACAAGAGGGCCAGGGTGTGTCTCAAGGAGAAAAAATTGGCACAGTGGTAGACCAGGTAAACAATCAGGGAAACAATACACACTTCCACCTTGAAGTTGACTCCCCTCCTTTTAATGACAGCATTATTGGTGGTATTAATCGCTTGAATAAAGATCAGTCAAACCTTAGTTTTGTACGTCAAAACACAATGAGTCCACTTCAAGCCTACTGGAAATATCGGAATAATATAAAAGAATAAATGCTGTTGATTTTGGGTTGGGTAATTTTTTTTTAAATGACTCTTTCATCTGACCTGAATTTTACCTCCTGCCAAAAGCAATTACTCTCGATTTTATTCCCATCCCATCCAGTTTTAGTTCCAGTCAAATTCACATCTTAAAAAATAAAGATGCCATTAAGATTTACCAATGATAATGATCTTGTTCGCTTACTCGGCGATAACACCTCTGAATCTATCACCCTATCCCCCGGACAACTAACAAATATACCTGCTGGTGCATGGGTTCTCGCCGGAAATGATACAGTCATAGGCTCTGCCGACAGCGAACTAATTTTGGGAAATGAAGGTCAAGATAGCATTTCAGGTGGTGCTGGTAACGATACCCTGATAGGTGGTAAAGATAACGATTTCGTAGATGGAGGAATTGGCAACGACTCTATCCGAGGCGATTCTAATGAAGATATCATTAGAGGCGGAGATGGAAACGACAGTTTATTTGGTGGCAAAGGCAACGATCAACTCTTTGGCGATGCAGGAGATGATTTCCTCTCAGGCGATCAGGGAAATGATACCCTCATAGGTGGACTGGGAAACGATAGATTTGTACTGTCAACAGGTGGCGGTTTAGATATCATCACCGACTTTGGAAATGGGAGCGATTTTATCCAAGTACCAGCAGGTGTAAATATCAGTGACATCTTGATTCAAGCCGCAGGTGTTAATACCCTACTTAGTCTTAGAAGTACAGGTGAACAATTAGCCCAACTGAATAATGTTCAGGCTTCCAGTATCACAACTGCAAGCCTTTTGTTGCCTAATCAACCACTGCTTGAGAGTCCTGGGACTGTAAATACACCAGGACAACCTCCACAGCCTTCTGATCCTATTTTTGTGTTGCCTAATGTGCCACTTCCTCCTATTCCATTTTAAAATGTAGTGGTATCGCCCCTTTTATGCTTAGGGGCGATGGTTTTTTTCCCAAAGTGCGATGCTACTTTCAGTGTCGGTATCTATGAGGACTGGTCAAAGTGCGATCGCGCTTATTGTCCGAAAGTGCGATCGGATCGTATCAAGCTTTTATCCGTTACAAACTCATAGTAATACGACAGGAATGTGCGATCGGAAATTATCAAAATCTTTATCAGTAGTCAAAATGCTATAACCACGACGATGAGCAACAGCACATAACAGAAAATCAGTATTTTAACCCTGAACGCCATTACTGCGACAGGTATTGAAAAACTCTGCGACTAACTCATAATCTTCAGTTGTTAGCTCTAAATCAGGAAAAGCACGAAGATACTCTTGCAATCGAATAAACTGTTCCTTGTAGCGCACCCCAGAAAGCACCTCCTGACGAATAGCCCCCAGTAAAACAACTCGTCCATCTGCAATCAAATCGCGTAGGACTTTAACGATCGCGATCGCATCGTTTGTTGTGTTGCGTCGCAATGCCAGCGACCAAACGGAACTATCAACAAGAACATTCATGTTGTTTGTCGCTGTTCCTTGTAGTTATAATCTTCATCGTATTCAATACTACCAAACAATTCCAATATTTTTAATTGTTTGCGACGTTGAATGTACTCGCGTAAAGCCGCTTCGATCAATGTAGTAGGTGTTGGATGGTTACTCAAATCAAGGGCTTCTTGAAGAAGAGTTTTGTCAATTTCGAGCGTAGTTACCATGTATTTTCCTCGTGCAAGTAGGGAATGACGCAGTTACAACCGAACAATGCTGTAATCTTAGTGTAGCACTCAAACTCCATCAATAGTGCGATCGCCCTTATTGTCCGTGCATTGCGATCGCCTTTCCCATGCCGAATCCCAAAGGGATCTCGCCCTTATTGTCCGAAAGGGCGAGATCCCTTATTGTCCAAATAACCAAAATGGCGATCGCTCTTCCTCTCCAAATTTAACCCACTTGCAATAATTCTTGAGAATGTATTGAATTCGGTACGCCATAAGCTGTATAAGCTCTTACTTCTGGCGGTTGAAGTCCTAAAACAATTAACTTAGGGGGAATGCCCGCTGCTACTAATTCTTCAGCGATCGAGCGATCGGTATTATTAGCTTGAATCCAAACTTGACCGTCGATAATATCCATATGTATGACGCAATCGTGAATTCTTCTCCCCTGAAACCATCCCATCGATAGCAACATATAGCGATCGTTTTCTAGATCGAAAATTACTTGAGTTTGTACCTCACTTTCAGAAGCGAAAAAGCTTGAATATTCATTAAGAATCACTTTGACAATCTGGCGGCAATCTGCTATGGTATCCATTTAACAATCTCCTCCATTTCGGGATTAAAAACAATTAACTTTAAATGATTATCGATCAATAAAATATCGGCAAATTTATCTTCAATAAAAAGCTCTTCAAAAGACATCACCGGCATAGCAAGATAGAGCGTTCTTTCCGGTTCAGTTTGTTCTAAAATTTTCTGATAAAGAATGTATTGTCCCAAGGCTTTCTCTAAATCTAAAATTTTAGAATCACTGATAAAACTTTTAACTTCAACAGCTATCTTAGACTGATTATTTTCAGCAGCAATCAGTTTTTCGGCTCCGAGATCGACAAATAGTTTTCGCTTAGCCCATTTCACTAACAATGGATCGTGAGTGATTTTCCAGCCAGCTTTAATAAGTGCCTGTTTCACAACAGGATGATAGTAATCTTTGGCTGACACTCTTGCTCCTTTTTAACGCTCTATGAGGATGCTTTAATTATAGCAAATAAATTACCGACATTACTACCAAAGTAAGCGCGTGCGTTCGCGAAGCGTTCCCGAAGGGTAGCTATCCCCTAGGAATCGCCCTTTTTGTCCGAAAGTGCGAGATCCCTTTTCCCCACATAACCAAAATGGATCTCGCCCTCTGCATTTAATTCACGGGATATGGCTCAGCTAAACCTAACTCTGCCATCAGTTGCTCGTGAGAAACATTGCCACTTCGCTCTTGCTTTGACTCCGATTTCCGAAGCGGTTCTGGAATGTCAGCGATTGTCAAAATGGGTAACGTCAATGCTTCTTTAAACCACTCAATATTTTTCGCTAATTCTTCCAAGCTTTTTCCCCAAGGTTCCACAGCATTTTCAGTACATCCCGCGATCGCTCCATTTTCTTGATAAAACACTTCCCGAATGATATAATCGCCGTTATCTTCCAGAAACACTCGATAATTCCATTTAATTGTCATACATCCTTCTGTTGTCCTTGAAATAAAAAAGTATTCCCCTCTTTTTCGCCAATACGCTTAATTTCTACAATCTGTACCTGTTATTCAACATTATAGAAGACTCGAAACTCCGCAATCCGCAATTCCCATTCCGCCATACTATTAGGTCGAGTGCGCTTGCGATTGCGAGTCTCAACACTAGGTTCATATTGCAATTGCACAGGAATTTCGCTCAAGATTTGTTGTTGCTCGTGCTTCTTAAAGTATTTTATGTCTTGTATTGCTTGCGGAGTGTATTCAATCTGGTACATTTAGTTAATTTATTAACTAAATGTACTCATTTTTTAATTATTATAGCCAAATTTGTAACATTAAGCGATCGCTCCTTTCCATCCAGCTATCCCAAAGGGATCTCGCCCTTATTGTCCGAAAGTGCGATCGCTCTTATTTAAATTATGTTAATATCGAAGCATGGATAGTGTGTGTGTATAGACTGCAAGGCGTTGAGTTTGAATGGGACACAAACAAATTCCAGATTAACCTAGAAAAGGATGGCATTAGCTTTGAAGAAGCCGCAGAAGTTTTCTTCGATCCATTCTATCAGGAGGGAGATGCAACGGCTAATGACGAACAGCGTAACTTTATCCTGGGTTACTCCCGCACTCAACGCCTATTACTGGTTGTTTATGTAGAACGCAGCTTGCGAATACGCATCATTTCTTCCCGTCCTGCAACCCGCACTGAAAGGAAATTATATGAACAATTCTGAATCAGAAATAAAATTGCAATTGCGACCTCGTACAGCGGAAATAGTCTCGCTAAACATTCCAACAGATACTTTAGCATCACTTGAGAAAATAGCGGCAAATCGAGATATGTCTGTACAAGCATTGCTTAAGTTTTATATAGGGCAAGGTTTACGGGAAGACTTAGCTAAAGTCTTTTCAGAACGCTTGCTGGACAAAACTGCTCAAGTTTTGGCTAGGCACCTTGAGTCAGTCGAAGAAATATCAACTATTCTTCGAGAAATTCAAGCTGAAACAGCACGTTAAATGATGGCTGGATTTCATTACAAAACTAAAAGGCGAGATCCCTTATTTTCCGAAAGTACGATCGCCCTTATCGAACTTCTATTCCCCTCACATTACTAAGCAACTGCAAGTTCATATTGCAGAACTAAAATTTCATCTGCTTTCAAAATAGCCATAGCATATTCAATCCCTTGACTATCAGAAAACTCCACTAAATACTGAGATTCCTTTCCCGTATCATACACTTCGACAATAGTTCCCACAAGCCCTACTGGCAAACTAGAAACAGATTCGTATTCCGGTTCCACTAGAGTTAATCGCGTATTTGAAACCGGCTTGAGAATTGCCACAGAATCCAAAAGTCTAAAGTTTTTTATCATGGTTTAAAAAAGCTGAAATCAAACGAGGGTTAGAATTAGTCCGAGTAATTTCCCAGATTGTCCGAAGCTCAATCCCCGCTGTATCGGGTATCGTCCAATCAACTTTAAACTGTTGCCCAAAATCAGTAGTATTTTCTTGGACAACTTCACCTTCAATGGCTGCTTTTTGAATAAGCTCTTGCAAAACTTCTGCATTGTTAGCCGTGATTCCCAAAACCGATGCAAAAACTCTGGCTTTGTGCTTTCCGCGAGAATGCTCTGGATTTAAGCAGTAGCCGACTAGCTTTTGCAGAGAAACTTCAGCCCGATCGCCATTGGGTAGTTTCATTATAACTCCTGCTCACCCCCTAATTAGTTTCAATTTTTATTGTAAGGTAGATGCTTTGTCCGAAAGTGCGATCGCGCTTATTGTCCGAAAGTGCGATCGGCTCTCTCCCATCCCCAATATCAAAGGGCGATCGCCCTCCCTAAGTTAAAATATAACTTATCAGATTCAGAAAGGACAAGTTATGCCTGTAAACTGGAGAGAACATATCGTTAGTACCCCCGACGTACTGCGAGGCAAACCAAGAATCAAAGGAACTAGAATTCCCGTTAGTCTGATTTTAGGATATTTAGCATCAAATAACACTGTAGAACAAATCATGGACGAGTTCCCAGATATCGTCAAAGAACAGATAGCTGCTTGTCTTGATTATGCTCGCGATTTGTCGGATTTTGAAACAGTTGCCTAATGAGTTTAAGATTGTTCATCGATCAATGCCTTCCTAAGTCTATTATTCAAATCCTTCGTGATACCGAGCATGAAGTTTTTGTATTGGGAGATTACATCCCAATTGAATCTCCCGATATTATTGTCATTGCCAAAGCTCAGGAATTAAATACCATACTTGTTTCTCTGAATGGAGACTTCGCAGATATTGTGACTTATCCGCCAAGTTCATATTAAGGAATCATTTCTATTCAACTGAGAAATCACCCGGAAATTATTCCTCAGTTGATGGCAAGGCTAACAGAATACTTATCATTGCACGATAGTGAGGAGCATTATCGAGGTAAATTACTACTGGTAGAAGTTTACAGAATTCGCATTCGAGAATAAAAATTGACAGCGAAATCCCTTTTCCCCCAAATAACCAAAAGGGATCTCGCCTTTGCCATGTCTAATTCCAAAATGCGATCGCTTTACACATATAAAAGCTGATTGGCAATTTCATCAGCCGTTAGCGTATTTAACAGAATAGCCGCTCGTTGGGCAATCTCATAGGCGTTCTTTTGAGGAACTACAATAATGCCAGAATGTTCCCATCCTGCTGTCATATATTCTAAATGTAGTCGTTCAAAATCTACGCGATTATGAGTGAGCAAACATCGACAGATGCAGCATAAGCCAATTGTTGGCTATCCGATCGACTCAACATTCCCTGTTCGATGGTTGTCGTCACATCAAAACCCCTAGCCCGTAACAAAGTAGCTACCAGCCTAGAAACATCTTCATCTGTATGAATAGTTGCAAATAGTTTCACGGTTTTTTCATGGCAGCTTTAACAGCCGGATGAATCAATTCTTCAGGAATTCGATTGCGCTCAATATAAGTATTTATTTCTTCCTGGTTATCTAAATAAAAGCTCAGTGCGTCAAAAATTTGAGCTAATTTCAGATGAGGTAAGTGCATCGGAATTTCTTCAGGAGTAATACCCAAACGCCACAATTCCACGATCGCACGAACGGAAGTTCTCGTTCCTGCGATAATTGGTTCCCCTTGCAAGATTTCAGGGTGACGTGCGACATAACGCGAAGCAGATTGTGTAGTCATGGGAGATTAAGCGGACACATCGATCTTGATTATAACTTACGCTAAAACGCCATCAGGCTAGTTGTAGTTTAACATAACCTAATTTTCACTTTTCAAATGTTAAGCTTATTTAACTATAAAGCCTGGTTTCGCTGCTGCTTTGAGTGAGGGAAAAGACATGAAAATTCGAGAATCTTTTGGTAAGAGTGTCTGGAACAATTCTGAGGGCTGGTGCTGCGAGCCTCTTGACCCCATACCGCCCGGTCATATTGCCTTGGCCGTTGAAGCAATTTCCCTAGATCTTGTAGACTGGGATATCGAAGAAATTGGCGAAAAAGCAGGTTTTGATATTCAGTACAGATACACGGGAGTCAATGACCCGAAAGATGAATCTTTAGCTTGCGTAACTCAGTTTGTGGGCATCTATGAGGACTGATCAAACCTCGATCGCGATTTAGAAACTTTGATTGCAGCAGGCATTCCGCGTCATCTATTTAAAATACTCACTTCTAACGATGACATCGATTTGAAGCCTGTAACGCAATACCTCAAAGCTGTCTCATAATGCTTTGATTGTAGCGCAATTCTTCTTTTTTTGAAGGGATCTCGCCCTTTTTTTCCGAAAGTGCGATCGGCTTTCCCATGTCGAATCCCAAAGGGATCTCGCCCTTATTGTCCGAAAGTGCGATCGCCCTTCGCTAATTTACCGCACGTTTAAGAATTTGACCGACAACTCCGTACCTGTCGCCAACCAGTCCATCAAGTTCATGTTCCATATCTTCCAACCAGCCCAGCTTACTCGTCCACTTACCATTCACTAATTGTCTAGCTGCATGAGTTGGAATACCGTTTAAGTCAACATATATCGCTATTTTCTGATATCCAACTTCTAATAAATCGTCCTTGCAAATTTCATATCCCAGCATTTAATAAGCCTGAATATATGCCTCTATAGTCTCTTTTTGCGACACACCGTCATGCCAATAAAATTGCTCTCCAGGTATCGGTTGCCACCAACGATCGTCTTCTTCAGCAGCCCATGCAAAACAGTTATATTCTTGAGATTTGGGACTGGTAACTTGATAATCAGTCCCAGACAAATTGGGCCACTTAAATTCAAATTCTGGTCTTTTATACATTCTCTTCAACCGCGTAGCCTTGATTTCTCCCCCACTCTATCCAAGCTGATCCCATCTGTTTTACCCTTCCCCTTTGTTCTGGTTTAATGGGATTTTCACCAGTAATTGCACTCAAAGCGGATAACCAGTAAAGGGGATTATTATTCAGTTCCGATAGTAACAGCGGCACAATTTTAGTTCCCATCTCAATAATTTCTTGATAGGCCGGATGCTCAGACATCTGGGTAGTTGAAGACAGTCCAGCAACATCTTGCTTCCAATCCGAGGCTAGTGCATGAAATTTGTCAACTATATCAGGGGAAATTTCTGCTTTTTTGGGGAGGCTATTTTTAGCGGTATTTTGTGAATAAACTTCTGCCTGTGCGAGCAAGTTTTCTATGCCTATTAAAACTAACTCTTCTATCGAGATATTTAAGTTGTTCGCGACTTGTTGTAATTTTAGTAGGCGTTCATCTGAAAGGGCGATCGCTATCGTGTTCATCTGGCTTACCAACTAGCATGATGCCTTAAGTAGCAAGCCAATTACTCACCTTTTATGCGATCTGACAGTTGTTGCTACAGTTTTGAAAAAAGGTCGATCGCCCTTATTGTCCGAAAGGGCGATCGCCCATCAATACATTTTACTTCGTTCCACCATATCCCGAAGCAACAATCATCGACCCAATACCCGAATCGCTGAAGATTTCTTGCAGCAAAGCGTGTTCCAGGCGACCATCAATAATATGAGCAGCCTTAACACCCTGAGCTAAACTCCGGACACAACAATTAACCTTGGGAATCATCCCCCCAGAAACAATCCCAGACTCAATTAACTGTCGAGCCTCTTGAATATCTAACTTCACAATCAAACTGTCTGGCTGGTGATAATCCTCTAAAATTCCAGCAGTATCAGTCATCAAAATCAACTTTTCCGCACCCAAACCAGCCGCAATCTCCCCAGCCACCGTGTCAGCATTAATATTGTAAGATTGACCGTTTTCATCCGCAGCCACACTCGACACCACCGGAATATATCCGCTGTTGACCAAAGACTCCAAAATCTGGATTTTTACGCCGCTGACTTCGCCCACAAACCCAATGCCCTCGCGGCCATCTGGACGAGCTTGAATCAGATTGCCATCAATGCCGCACAACCCTACTGCTTTGCCGCCAGCTTGGTTAATTAAGGAAACAATTTCCTTATTTACCTTCCCCACCAAAACCATCTCCACGACTTCCATCGTGGCGGCATCAGTCACCCTCAAACCATCCTTAAATTGTGGCTCAATGCCCAGCTTTTCCAGCCAAATATTAATTTCCGGGCCTCCGCCGTGAACCACCACCGGACGCATCCCCACGCAGGATAGCAGCACGATATCTCGTATTACCTTTTCTTTGAGACGGCCATCCTTCATCGCGGCACCGCCGTATTTGACCACAATTGTGCGGCCGGCAAACTGTTGAATGTAAGGCAGTGCTTCTGAAAGCACCTGAACCCGATTGGTTTCTACGTTCCTGGCAAAATCGCTGTGTTTGAGCATATGAGGACAAATGGCTAAAAACTTAAGTCTAAAGTTTAATGTCTCCAGCTATCATCAACAAACGCAAAAAGAATGAAGAAGTCATTAGTCAGCACTCACCAGACAGATTAATCTCCATGCACCCATGCCCGATCGCCCGTTGGCGCAGCCCTCCAAGAGTATCCCGAATTCAAATAGGTTTTCTTAATAATTTTACTTTAATCTTTCTATTCTAACTTATACAATTCTTGCTAAAGTAAATAAATGTATCGCTACCCAGATTTACTTAACCTTTTATGTTAACTGCTGTTGCCCCGGACTCCGAAAACCTTCAATACAAGCTACCATCAGACGCTGACTCGTCCCCCCGGATGACCGTATTTTGCGATTTAGACGGGCCCATAGTCGATGTGTCCGATCGCTACTACACTACCTATCAACAGGGATTGGCCGACACCCAAGCAGCCTACGGGGTTCAGGGAATCAACCTCAAACTCCAAATTCTCAGCAAACAGCAGTTTTGGCAAATGAAGCAAAACCGAGTGCCCGATGCTGAAATAGCCAAAAGTTCCGGCTTGTCGGGAGAAGAAATTCATGTTTTTCTCGGATGCGTGACTCGGATTGTCAATCAGCCCGACTTGTTGCACTTAGACCGCATCCAGCCGGGAGTGCAGTGGGCGATCGCACTTCTGCATTCTCGCGGCGTGCGGCTGATTTTAGTCACCCTGCGGCCGAGAAATCAAGCCGTTCAACTATTGCAAAATTACGGTTTAGCCAGACTGTTTACCAGCATTCGCGGGACTCAGATGACAGATGCCGCCTATCACAACTATACAGCCTTAAAAACTGAATTATTGGCTGAAGTTGCAGAAGAATTTGAGTCATCCCTGAGTTCGGCTTGGATGATCGGAGATACCGAAGCAGATATCCTCGCAGGACAAGCATTGGGAATACCTACAATTGCCGTTACCTGCGGCATTCGCAGCCGCTATCAACTGCAAAAGCACCAGCCGAATTTCATTCTTAGCGACTTGATTATTGCCGTTCATCACTTATTAGGTTCGGGACAACAAGTGATAGTAGACTGACAGCCGTTAACAGTTAACTGTTATTAGTTAACTGTTATTGGTTAACTGTTATTAGTTGACCAATAACCAATAACCAATAACTAATAACCAATAACTAATAACCAATAACCAATAACTAATAACCAATGACTAAGATTTTTCTAATTTCCGAGTCATTTCCCACAAGCGATTGAGGGGAAAATAAATCACCGGAGCCCAAAGACTGCTGAGAATAGCAGAACACAAAGCTATTCGCTGGTGATAGCTCCAAATTTCCAGCAAAGCCCGATCGCCCATAGCGAAAAATTGCAGCCCCATCACCGTTTCCGCCACCACCGCCATCCCAAACACAATTAAGGCGATCGGAATCGGATCTCTCTCAACAATATCAGCCGGAATCGACCAGGTTTTCAGCAAAACAACCGTCAAGACTCCTACAATAACTAGACTTACAGCGTGGGTGGGATGAGGAGCCGTCATTGCATCTTGAACAAACCCCAAAACCAAGCCCATACTAGCAGCTCCCCAAACTGTACGTTTCCGCTTAATACTCCAAGCTACCAACCAAATTAACAACCAATTCGGGCTAATTCCCAACAATTCCATTCCCGGCATCCGGGTGGGTAATATTAGTATGCAAAGCAGCACAGAAATAAATGTAACGCCGAAATTGAGAAATTGGCGCAATCGCGAAGACATCCGAGGTAAACGCTTCATTACTGCTTTGCTCCCCCCGAAGGTGCAGAAGATTCACCCTGGGAAGCCTTGAGTTCGGCTTGCTTAGAGTGGGGGTAAACAACCGCCCACTCCAGAGAATTCATCGGTGCAGAAAACTCAACAATGGCTTCGGGAGCCGGAGTTTTATTCATATCCACCGAAACCACTTTTCCCACCGGCAAACCGGCAGGGAATAACTGACTAAAAGAAGAAGTTGAAACCACGTCCCCAGGCTTGACATTGGGAACATTATCAAAAAACTCCATCACAGCCTGATTTGGGCCTTTTCCGCGCATAAAACCCATGTTGCGACTGCGGGTAATTCCCACACCCAACTGACTCGTAGGGTCGCTGATTAACAGCACCAAGCTAGTATTAGGAGTAACGCTGACAACCCGACCTACCAAACCGCCCGGGCCCATGACAGTAAAATCTGTTTTGATCCCATCATTACTGCCGCGCCCCAAAGTTACTTGCTGCCACCAGTGGTCAGCACTGCGGCCAACAATAGGAGCGACAATCCCTTTAGGTTTCTTAGCCGAAACGTAACCTAAAAGCTCTTTTAACTTCTGATTTTGAGTTTCTGATTCTAATAACTGCGCTCGCAATTCTTGAGTGCGTGCTGAGATGAGCTGTTCTTGCCCAGAGCCGTTAGCTTGAAATGGACGAGTCACCCAATTGTAAACTTCAAACAGTGGAGCACCTTGTGTTTGTCGAACTCCCCAAGCGGCAGTTACAGCTAAACCTAAAAGAGCAATTGGCAGTCGCAGATCCCACCACCTGCGGAGTGTGTTTTTTAGCATAATTCCAGTAATCTAAAATTGTTATGTCAGGATTTTAGATTTTCGATGGCAGCCCTATTTCTCAATCCAAAATCCCAAATTTGTTAACTACATATTGCGCGATGACTGCCCGCTGAAAACCCGTTCCAACTGTTTGTTTTCCAACACCCTACCAGTCCCCAAAACCACGCAGCACAGGGGATCGGCTGCCACATGAGTGACAATTCCTGTTTCGTGACTGATCAGAGTATCTAAACCTTTCATCAGTGCTCCACCACCGGCGAGCATGATTCCCCTGTCAATAATATCTGCTGCTAATTCCGGGGGTGTGCGTTCCAAAGTACGCTTCACAGCTTCCACAATTACTGAAAGCGGTTCCGACATACTTTCACGAATTTCTGGGCCTTTGATTGTAACAGTTCGTGGCAAACCGGACAACAAGTGTAAGCCCCGCACTTCCATCATCACGTCGTCATCTTCTGAAGTTGGATATGCAGAACCCACCTGAATCTTAATTTCTTCAGCAGTGCGTTCGCCGATGACTAAATTGTGAACTTTTTTCATGTATTGGACGATCGCCTCGTTGAGTTCGTCGCCGGCCACCCGCACAGACTCGCTGATCACCGTACCTTGCAAACTCAAAACCGCAACTTCCGTCGTACCCCCACCGATATCTATAATCATATTGCCAGTCGCCTCAGCAACAGGCAGCCCAGCCCCGATCGCCGCAGCGATAGGTTCATCAATTAACCGAACTTCTCTAGCACCGGCTTGAGTAGCCGCTTCAATGACAGCCCGCCTCTCAACTCCGGTGACACCGCTGGGGATGCCAATAATGATCCGCGGCGAAACTAAGCTTTTGCCTTCGTGAACCCTGCGGATAAAAGTCTTGAGCATGAGTTCGGCAGTATCGAAGTCGGCGATTACCCCGTCACGCAGCGGGCGCAGTGCTATGACATTCCCGGGCGTGCGCCCGAGCATTTTTTTAGCATCTTCTCCTACCGCCAGCGGTATTTTCAAGTCTTGGTCGATCGCCACTACGGACGGTTCTTGCAGAACAATACCTTTGCCGGATACATAAACGAGCGTGTTAGCAGTACCGAGGTCGATACCCATATCTCTTGATAAGGAAAATCGATTGAGAAGACCCACTGATTTGTACCCCCCCAAACTAAAATACTAATGTGTGCAATAATGTTGTTACAAAAGTGTAACCGAGGTGGATTCTATTACGTTTTTCATCCTGAGTCTAGTCAGAAATTTACATTGTCGAGCATAAGTTGAATGCAGGCTCGCCAATCATCCACAATAAATATGTTCTGGTTAGTGGGTGTAAAATCAGGATGAAGCCCTGATTCGCGCTGTTCCAAGTTAAGTTTGGAGGATCTGGCGCGTCAGGGAAAATTTAACTACATCACCAATCGAGCACATTCCCGAAAAAATTTATGAGTCTTAACGTTGTGACTTTAGTAGGCCGCGTCGGCGGCGACCCAGACGTGAAGTATTTTGAGTCGGGTACAGTTAAGTGCAAGTTGACGCTGGCAGTGAGGCGGCGATCGACCAAAAGTGACGAACCAGACTGGTTTACTCTCGAAATCTGGGGCAAAACAGCCCAAATCGCCGCTGACTACGTTCGCAAAGGCGCTCAAATAGGGGTAACAGGCTCTTTGAAGTTCGATCGCTGGCAAGACCGCAGCACCGGCTCAAATCGCTCGATGCCTGTGATTAAAGTAGATCAGTTAGACTTGCTGGGTTCCAAGCGCGACAACGAGTCAGGTATGTCGCAAAATAGCGAATTCTAGTTTTTGGCGAATTTAGGAAGTAATCTTTGTCAATTGGGTGGCGGCTGGTGAGTTCAGAAAATTTAGAAATTGTTCAAACCGAATATCAAGCAGGTCGAGCAGCTTTTGAGAGTGGTCTGTATGCTCAAGCTATCCAGAGTTTAGAAACAGCTACAGGTTTGGTCGATCGCACTTCCCGGTTGGGCGGCGAGGTGCAGATGTGGCTGGTGACAGCCTACGAAGCCTCTGGCGATACCGAAAGGGCGATCGAGCTTTGCCGCAAACTCACCCGCCATCCCCGCCAAGAAACCCGCCAGCAAGCCAAGCGCCTGCTGTTCATTCTCGAAGCCCCCAAACTGACTATCCCTGACGAATGGACGGTAAAAATTCCCGATTTAGCAGCTTTGGATGAAAATCAATCAATCAATTTTCAAGCCAATCCGAACGCTGATATCAAGTACGCTAAACCCAAGCCTCCCGTACCGGAACCTGTAGATTTGAGTCAGGTTAATACGAAAGATAACAGGTTTATCTGGGTGGCGTTAATTGCAACAATTATAATTTTTTGCTCTTTAGTATGGCTAAGTTAGGCTAACTTCAACTGAATATAGCAATCCTAAATGATTCATGAAGATTTGTAGGGGTAGTGCCCCCGTGCCTATCCCTTATCTATCGGGCTCTTCACGGGCAAGTGAACCCCTACAAGAATTACACAAATGATTTAGGATTGCTATACCACGATTGCAGGTTAATCAGGTACGGTAACAGAAGCTTTGCCACCAGTTTTTTATTTGAGTTAAATCAAATTGTCACAACCAACGATGCTCTCTCGTCTTATCTATAAATACCTCACAGGCTTCAACAGGAGGTTCATAGATGAGAATTTTTGTGGCAGGTGCAACAGGGGCGATCGGTCGTCCGCTGATCGCCCAATTGCACAGCGTAGGACATGATGTAGTAGCGTTGACCCGCACTCCAGAAAAAGCAAGGATTTTAGCTGAACAAGGTGTGGAACCTGCGATCGCAAATGTGTTCGATGCAGATGCTGTCAAAGCTGCTATCATTCGCGCTCAACCGGAAGTAGTAATTGAACAACTCACGGCGTTGCCAAAAACCTACACCCCTGAGACAATGCAGGTCGCAGCAGCACTGAACGATCGCATCCGTCTCGAAGGAGGTGCAAATGTGCTAGCGGCAGCGCAAGCGGCTGGTGTGCGTCGTTACATCAGGCAGTCGATCGCATTTTGGGCAATTCCGGGTACAGGATTGGCCGATGAAGAAACACCCCTAGCCTTAGATACTTCGCCCGCAGTTGCAGACGGAACCCGCACCCTGAATGAGATTGAACATCGCTTACTAGGGAACCCCAATCTAGAAGGAATTGTCCTGCGTTACGGCTTCTTCTACGGGCCCG
This sequence comes from Microcoleus sp. BM001215392, assembly GCF_036700185.1. Classification (NCBI taxonomy): domain Bacteria; kingdom Bacillati; phylum Cyanobacteriota; class Cyanophyceae; order Oscillatoriales; family Microcoleaceae; genus Microcoleus; species Microcoleus sp. BM001215392. Next base: position 24,092 of record NZ_JAUBOJ010000037.1, read on the forward strand.
GCACTTGGTACGCAACCGATGGAGATGTTGCCGAACAGGTGCGGCATCAACAATTTCCGATCGTCGGAAATGGCGAAGGGCTATGGTCTTGGGTTCACATTGAGGATGCGGCACAGGCGACGGTTGCGGCAGTCGATCGCGGAAATCCTGGAATTTACCTGATTGCGGACGATCGGCCCTTAGAGGTAGGTGTGTGGCTTCCAGCTTATGCACAATGGAACAATTCTCCACCCCCTCCTCATGTCTCGGTTGAAGAAGCTCTGCGTGTGGGTGGTGCAGATGCTGTCTACTATGGCATCCAGTTACGAGGTGTATCCAATGCCAAGGCAAAACGCGAACTGAATTTTCAACCGCGATCGCTCGAATGGATGCTTGAAACTGCTGTTGCTCAAGCCAACTAACAATTTAACATCGATCGGGCTAACACTATGAGTTGCCTGGAAAGCTGTTTAATCAGGGAGAAATCAAATGAAGATTGCTCAATATGGAACAACGATTGTAGCGATTCACACGATCGCCAACGGACTTCATGGTTTAGCCCATGTGGAAATCCCAATTCCTCTTTCTCTGCTTCAGGCTTTATTTGTGGGTATTGTGATTTTTCTGATTCCGATCGTTGCAGCCGTTTTGCTTTGGACACAATTCGATCGCATTGGTAGCTGGCTTTTACTCAGTTCAATAGCTGGATCGCTCCTGTTTGGAATCTACAATCATTTCATCGCGATCAGTCCAGATCGTGTGTCTCAAGTTTCCTTTGCAGGTTGGGGTTTGTTGTTCCAAATCACAGCCATCCTAATATTAATTGTGGATGGATTGGGGAGTGGAGTTGGCTTGTGGGCACTGAGAAATATGCAGCAAAAAGAGCAGGGTGTTTTATGAGTTCTCTCGATGACTTTAACCACCATCGTCCGTTGCTATTCTCGATCGCCTACCGAATGCTGGGCACTGTCACAGATGCGGAGGATATGGTACAAGAAACCTTCCTGCGCTGGCAACAGACGGCGAACTCCACAGTGCGATCGGCAAAAACTTATCTGGCAACTATTACCACTCGTCTCTGCATCGATCATTTGCGATCGGCTCGTGTTCAACGAGAACAATACGTCGGCACCTGGCTACCAGAACCGATGTTAACGCCACAATCCGAAAATTCAACCGATCTAATGGAATTAGCCGACTCGCTCTCGATCGCATTTTTAACTGTACTGGAACGTTTATCTCCCATTGAGCGGGCGGTGTTTTTGCTCCGCGACGTGTTCGACTATGACTATGACGAAATTGCTCAAATGGTTGGCAAAAGCTCCACTAATTGTCGCCAAATTCTCCGACGGGCGAAGCACCATCTTGCTGACCAACGTCCTCGTTTCCCAGTTTCCCAGCCTCAACAAGAGCAGATTACCGCTCAATTTTTAGATGCCTCCAGCAAGGGCGATTTACAAGACTTGCTGCTGCTGTTGGCCAAGGATGTGACATTTTGTTCAGATGGTGGAGGTAAAGTGGTTGCAACCATCAAGCCGATACATGGAGCAATGAAAGTGGCTCGGATGCTATTAGCTATTCGTCACAAATGGATGCTTAATGCTGTATCTCGTTTAGCTCAGATTAATGGGCAGCCTGGAATTGTCCAATATCTTGATAACCACATTCACAGCGCGACGACATTTGAGATTGTCGGTGGCTGTATCCAGACCATTTACAGCGTGCGGAATCCAGAAAAGCTAGAGCGGATTTGCCAGGAGATATCGTTGGAGGAGGAGCAAAAGAGCGATCGGTGATTTGCTTCAAGTTTGAGCTAGCTCATAGAAGCGATTGAAATCCCATTGTACGATCGAAGCAGATGAACTTAGCAACGTTTGGACAATCAATGCTGCTGTTCTAAAAAACACACTAATTCAGGAAATTTTGATATGGATAATATAACAACTCCAAACAATCCATCTGTTGTAAGGCCACCCGAAGTTACGTTAGTTCCCAATAACTCACTTTTGACAGAAACCCCTGAAGAGGGACGACAACTGGCAGTCAAAATGGCACGGCTGATTATCAAAATGACTCAGCCTGATGAACAAAAGCGCAACCAGTTACGAGAGGTTTATGGCAATGATGCTATGATGCTGATTGCAGTTGGTCACGTTGTCGCGATAGAATTTGCAACAGTCGCTGCTGCAAACAACTACTGGCGGAAGTAGTATCTCAAAATCATCAGATTCAGTCATGTGTTCAAATTTTTGAGAAATTCACCATGAAAGTTTTGATTCGATTGATAGTTGCTTTTTTTGTCTTCCTTGTAGATGTCGTCTACCGAAACCGTTCCTACCCTCGGTTTTATATGCTGGAAACGATCGCCCGCGTGCCTTACTTTTCCTATCTATCGGTGCTGCATCTCTACGAGACACTCGGTTACTGGCGCAAAGCTGACTTGTTAAAAGTTCACTTCGCTGAAACTTGGAACGAATTACATCATCTGTTGATTATGGAATCACTGGGAGGCGATCGGCTTTGGATCGATCGCTTCATCGCTCAACACGTTGCATTCGCTTACTACTGGATCGTCGTGCCACTTTATATGCTGTTTCCATCTTACGCCTACTACCTGATGGAACTGATTGAAGGTCATGCCTATCACACTTATGATGAATACTTGAAAACCTATGAAGCGGAACTGAAAGCTCAACCTGCGCCCCAGGTAGCAATCAATTTCTATCGCGATGGCGATCTTTATATGTTTGATGAAGTTCAGACTACACTAAGTCATGAATTTCGCCGTCCCAAAGTGGATAATCTATACGACGTGTTCGTGAACATCCGTGATGACGAAGACGAACACGTAAAAACGATGATAGCACTCCAGAAACCACAAGCGCGTCTCACCTTCAAAAGTCCCCATACAGTTGTTGAATTGACCGCTGCCAATGCAGATTAAACTGGTTGATTGTAGGGGGGTGTTTTACTTTGAAACTCGATCGCAATTCGATATGAATGATTCCAGTCCAATCATTGGTATCAACTTAAGACTGAAGCCCATAATAAATATCGCTTTTAGGCAAAATCTAGATCCCCCTAAATCCCCCTTAATAAGGGGGAATTTGAGAAAATTTCTTGTCCCCCCCTTATTAAGGGGGGTTAGGGGGGATCTAGCTTCGAGACAAACAAAAGAGACTCAATGTTTGACGTTAAGTTGACACTAATGCAGTCCAATGAGTTATAAAACACTCTTGATAACCATGAAAAAACTACTGAAAAAATCCGCATTACTGCTTGCTCTACCAATCTGTGTCTTAGCTAATATTTCCTTACCTGCGTCTGCTGATTCTACTGCTGACCTCATCCTCAGTATGAGATGTCAGGGTGGTTACAACATCAATCTTTGGAAAAAGAAGGCTTCGGGTGAACTGCTATATCGCTCGACCAGTTCCAACGGTAATTTAAGTTTGGGCGGAGGTACTAGCAAAGCTACAGAAGGCGTTCGAGTGTATAAGTTTCGGAAGGGCAATTATGAATATTGGGTGTGGGATGGCACATTGGATAGCCCGCAGTCTGGAACTTTAGAGGTGTACAAAAACAACCGTATCTTGATGCAGAAAGCTTGTAGGAAAAGTTGAATTTTAATTTTCTAGCCTGACTAAATTAGTCCACTACAGACAACAAAAAAGGAGAATTTTATGACGAACTATGACTACATTGTGATTGGTGCAGGTTCGGCAGGCTGCGTTGTCGCCAACCGTCTGACAGAAGACTGTCAAACAACCGTGTTGTTGCTAGAAGCTGGCAATCCAGATACGAAACCAGAGATTCAAATCCCGTTGGAATGCTTCAACTTACTAGGCTCTGAGGTAGACTGGGCATACTTCACAGAACCAGAACCTTACCTCAATAACCGCAAAGTCTTTCATCCCCGTGGCAAAGTCTTGGGCGGCAGCAGTTCGATTAATTTCATGCTTTATGTCCGAGGCAATCCTGATGATTATAACCACTGGCAAGAATTGGGTAATCCTGGTTGGAGTTATCAAGATATATTGCCATATTTCAAGAAATCTGAGAACCAGCAACGAGGTGCTTCCGAATACCACGGTGTCGATGGCGAGTTGAGCGTTACGGATCTAATTTCCCCGGCACCGATATCTCAAAGATTTGTAGAAGCATCGGTAGCAATGGGATATTACAACAATCCTGATTTCAATGGGATGCACCAAGAAGGCGCAGGACTCTATCAGATGACGATTAAAGATGGAAAACGGCACAGTACCGCTGCTGCATTCTTGGTGCCAATTCTCGATCGCCCCAATTTGACAACGACGACAGCAGCATTAGTGACTCGATTGTTGTTTGAAGGAACCCGCACCGTTGGGGTGGAATATCTGCACGAGGAAACGCTGCACCAAGTCCGAGTTAACCGGGAAGTGATTTTAAGTGCTGGCGCATTCGATTCGCCTAAGCTGCTGATGCTTTCCGGCATTGGTAATCAAGAATACCTGGAATCATTGGGTATTCCTGTAGTAGTCGATTTGCCTGGTGTCGGTCAAAACCTCCAAGATCATCCTCTCATTCCTGTGGTACACCTGGCAACTCAGGATTTACACCCTGCAATCACCAGTAGTATCGTTGAAGCCGGATTGTTTTTGCATAGCGAGGGTAATCTGGATGCTGCGCCTGATTTACAGTTGATCTTCAGCCCTATTCTGTTGACATTCCCTCCTCGTTCTGATTCGGGATTCACTGGTTTAGTATGTTTGATCCATCCTGAGAGTATTGGTAGTGTATCTTTACGATCGCCCGATCCGAAAGATGCACCAATGATTCGGATGAACTATCTCCAAAGTAAATCCGATGTGCAAAAGCTAGTTGCCGGGATTAAATTAATGCGCGAATTGTTTCAGACAAGTGCTTTTGATGAGTTTCGGGGTGAGGCACTCGCTCCCGCTGCCGATGTTAACAGCGATGAAGCCCTCGAAGCGTACATCCGGGAAACGTGCGGTACGGTGTTTCATCCTGTCGGCACCTGCAAGATGGGAACTGACTCAATGGCGGTTGTAGACCCCGAATTACGCGTACATGGAGTTAAGGGATTGCGTGTGGTAGATGCGTCAATCATGCCAACAATCACCACAGGAAATACGAATGCGCCGATAATTGCGATCGGCGAAAAAGCAGCCGATTTAATTAAAGCCGCAGGTTGTGTTTCACGGCAAGTACCTTCAGCAATGGCAAATTAACAGGGAGTGCGATCGGTGCATCTCAATTTTGGAGGGCGAAGCATTCCGGCAGACAATTTATTAGCGATCGCCAGAGATTTACTGCCGGAATTCTTCGCCCCTACGAATATATTTTTAAAACCCAGATGCACCCAGTGCGATCGATTAAATAGCCTTGACTGTTTCTTTTCCAACTATGAGCTAGCTCATAGAAATTCTTGATAAAAACTGTCAGACTCAAGGTAGTTCAAGGTTAGGAGGGTAGCGATATGACTCTCACAAAAACAAACACAACTGCATCCCAAGTAGAAACTCTCGCCAGACTCTATCTGGAAAGTAAGCCCGCCGAAATTTCAGATAAAACCATTGTCCAACTCTGTGATTGGCTGATGGCTGAGTTCCAGAAATTGCCCTTAAATCTAAAATTTTCAGATTATATGCGTTATGACAACGCTAAAGAGATGTTTGCAGATATTGAGCAAGGGCAACTTTGGGTATCCGCTGAGAGTTACGATTCTGCTGTTTATCCTAATCCCATTTATGGATTTATTTTTCAGGGAATGCACGATTACGACCACTACTTGACAGATAGTGACTTCAGTTTGGAGGGAGAAATCGTGGCTTACAACTTCGCAGCAAAACGCGTGCCGAGTTTAGACATCCAAAAGATTCTCTACTCCGAAATTGTACTGCGCTCTTCTGCCTATTTTTATCTAGGACGCGCGGCTACTCCTAAAATTATTTTTCCATAATCGATCGCACAGGTAAAAGATCGTGTACGAATGTCCTTGTTGTTCTTATCCATTATTACGACACATTCACCAACATGAAATTTGCTGGTTTTGTCCCCACTGTCGGGCAATGATGCCAGCTATTTCCGAAGTAAAAAGCACTTCAAAACTGAGCATAGGAGAATCACGATGATGACCCAACAATCCGTAAGTCCTAAAGGTTAAACTAAAATAGAATAAAGACCAAACCAGAAAAGGCGATTATTGTGAGCGATTCCACCATAGAACAAATCTTGAAATTAGCCTCTGGGCGTGCCGATGCCGCTGAAGTATACTATCTGTCCAGTCAAGATACGCCGATCGAATTTGAGAACAATCGCCTCAAATCCCTGCAAACCAAAGCCCTGCAAGGCGTAGCACTCCGGCTGATTTACAAAGGCAAAATCGGCTTTGCTAGTTCCACAGACTTGACGCGGATAGACGACTTAGTAGATGCAGCCATTCAAACAGCCGAAATCGGCGACCCCGCAGAATTTGAACTCGCCTCCGACTTCCACCTCAAAGGCCCGGAAACCACCTACACTCCGCCCACAACCGCCGAATTAGTCGAAAACGGCAAAAACCTGATCGAGCAAGTTCACGCCTACAATCCCGATATTATGGTAGATGTCGGCTTTCACGTCCGCCACGGCCTCGTGAAAATTGCCACGACGCGAGACGTGTATGCCGAAAGAAGCAGCCAAATAGTCAGCGGGACGATCGCCGGAAATTTGGTTAAGGGAGAAGACTTTATGCAAGCATACAGTTACGATGTTGCGCGCGATCGACCCCTAGACACCAACAGCATCCTGCAATCGCTCCTCGAAAAATACCGCCTCGCCGAACATCCAGCCACCATCACCAGCGGTTCCTACCCAGTATTATTTACCCCCAGAGCCGCCGCCAGCACATTAGGCAGCCTCTTTGATACAATCCTTTCAGGTCAAAGCGTAGTTCAAAAAGCCTCTCCCCTAGCCGACAAAATCGGCGAAACCTTATTTGACGAACGCTTCACCTTTTTTGAAGACCCCACTTTAGGTTCTTCTGCTTGTCCCTTCGACGACGAAGGTACGCCCACCACCCGCAAAGTCTTGATTGACAAAGGAACTGTCACCGGATTTTATTGGGATCGCAGGTGGGCTGCTCGCGCCGGTGTACGATCGACCGGCAACGGTTTTCGTGGCGGATTGTCTCGCCCGGGCCCAGATTTGACCAACTTCTGCATTTCCCCAGGAAACACCAGCACTCAAGACTTGATTGCAAGCATGGACGAAGGTCTTATAATAGAACAGGTTTTAGGTGCCGGTCAGTCAAATCAGTTAGCTGGCGAATTTTCTGTCAACTTAGACTTAGGCTATAAAGTAGAAAAAGGCAAAATTGTCGGTCGCGTCAAGAATACAATGGTGGCAGGCAGCATTTTTGAAGCCTTTAAAAATTTGGCAGATTTAAGTACCGAAGCCGAATGGGTAGGTGGTGCGGCATATTTGCCGAGTATGCTGTTTCAACAGTTGGGCGTAGCTTCGAGGCAATAAGTTCAGTGCGGTTAATGCTAGATGAGGCTGACACTGCTGCTAGCAAAATGTTAATACTCACGTCTTGGTTTGATCGTTCGGACTTTAGTCCTATCTAAATCAGAGGACTCGCATTCCGAAC
>NZ_JAUBOJ010000038.1:0-6321 GCF_036700185.1 Microcoleus sp. BM001215392
AAGAGTGCAGCTTGGTGTCAATTTGATACGGCGTGGGAGGAAGATTTAGAGAGGTATCAGGATGAAAAAGCCGCATACTTTGACAGATAGAGAACGCAATTTGATTGCAGTTTACAGCCAATGCCAATTGGGCATGACGCCAAGGCAGTTTTATGTCAAATGGGGGGTAAGTTACGAGCAAATTGCCGAAATTTGTTCCCGCTCTAATTCGACGGTGCGGGGTTGGTTTAAACGCGGAAAAAATCGAAGATTTCCTACTGCTGTCGATTTGCGCCATTTAGCTCTAATGGATTTTCTGCTCGAACACTTTGAGGAAATTCCAGAGATACTGGCGAGCTTGCTGTGTCCGCCTTCTGAATAATAGGGTGCATTCAAAGAGAATGCGTTAAAAGAGAATTTGAGCTGTTTGATGCACAAACATAATTAATTGTCAACATCAACGTGACCTGTCTTGAAGAATCTTGTCTCAATTAACGTAATGACAAGCAGTCAACAACGACGCAATCTATTACTGTCACTGCTGAGGTGAAAATGACCTATTCTGAGAGATTACATCCGTGGTGCATCGTTAAGTTGCTGCCTAATTGTCAGCGTATTATTGTAGCGCGATTTCGCAGGAGGAACGATGCAGACGATCATTTTCGAGTTTTGCAACGGTTAGTCAAAGAATTCACATTTGTGATTGTTTTTGACCTCCCACCAAAGCCTACTTTACCTAAAGGATAACGGCGAAAGCAGCTCTGTTTCAAGTCGAATTAATCGACATTAATCGACGAATTAATCGACGAGATACCTGGATTAGCTGAAACAGCATTCAACTCTCACCTCCCTCCAGGTAGGTGAGAGTTGATATTAGAATGCGACGTTATACACATACCTCTTTGGGAAAACGCTGCGGCACAAGTTTATATTGTTTTTCTAGCCATAAGTTCGCCTCTTCATAAGTTAAACTTAAAAATATTAGTTGATAATTTTGAGATGGATCGTAAACACAGCTAATTCCCTGCTTATCTCTAACCAATAGCATAACTTTTAGAGGAAAATTAGTTGTATCTATCCACAATTCTGTAAATTCCCAGTCATCTGATGGATGTTCCATGAGATAAAATGATGTACTTTCAATTTCCCAATCAACCCATTCTAACGGATCTTCAAAAGCACCTTCTAGCCCAAACAAACTTACTGTTTGACCAACATCGGGAAAATCATCATCTATGAGTGTTCTAGAGTTTTCTTCTAGAGGTTTGAAATGATGAGAACCAGGAGGTTCTTCTATATATCCGGTTAACTGACGTACCGATGATTTCACTCCCTCGAAAATTAGGTAAGATTTTGAGAGGAAAATTATTTCATTTTGGGGATTAAGTGGATGACTTGGTAATAAGCCTAGTTGACGGGTGGGAATGACGACTTTTGAATCGCGAATTAAAGGTGGATCGAAGTTACAATTGGTAAAATAGAGTAGGTCAAAATGATTGCTAATTATAGTCATTAAATTTTCTCCAAAATAGTAGTTTTTAAGCTAGATAACGGAATTTCTAAAGTGCCATCATTTCTGGGAGTTTCCCTAGAAAATTTTTGATTGGTAAATCTGGTGTCTAGTGGCGCGTTTTCTTGCACAACTATTAATCCCAGTTGCTCTAGGGTTTCGGCATTTGGGAGTTTGCCGAAAGGATTTCTTTTCGTGGCATTGATATAAATACGACCTCCTAGTTTTAGTACGGGTGCTGCATATTCAAGGAAATATGCCTGGGGGTTACTGGCGATAATTTGGTCTATACTCTGTCTAGGTAGTTTTGGTAACAGTTCAGCAATTGATGTTTGAATTCCTGACTCAGCTATCAAGTCAACGTTGATAGCTTCGGCCATCTGAGATGTTTTACCGCCAAATAAATCGAGGGTTATATTTTGTCCTAAGATAAGTCGATCGGTAATGAATTCGACTCCTTCTGTTATATTTAACCTTAACTCAGAAGAGAAAGCCAACGGATCGCTATTTTGAGCGGGTTCTGTGGGTTCATTAGGCGATGTTGACCGCTCGTCTTCAGTTGGCATTGTGCATATATTTTTGGGGATACTTAAGTTTGGAAAGAGTAGTAAATAATCAAAGCGCGAACTCTTTTATATTTACTCTCAAACATAACATAGATTGCATGGAAAGGCGATCGATCGCACTTTTTTTTGCAAGGGCGATCGATCTTTGATCTGGGCGATTGTAATTGGCAAATAAATGATCTGGTTATACCTCTTTTAGGAGCGATAAGTTGAAGGGATTAGGTGCGATCGCAATAATCATATAAAGTCCAGCCCCATATATTGTCTAATTTGTGCAAGTAATCTTGACGCAAGTCTGTTAACCAATACTCCGGACAGTTTTTGGAACGATACTATAGCGTTTCTCAGATAGATGAGGTATGCAATAAGGCTTGAAAGCCTTGATATTCAGGGAATAGGAGTGCACCTCATTTTTACAAGAAATGCCATACAAGCTTTACAGGCTAAGGATCGCGAAAAAGTCGAATTAAATGCAAGTCAGGGGTGGACATGACTTTGATTTAATTATCCACAGTGGCTCAAAGTCAAGCGAGGATAAGTCATTCAGTCATAGAAAAACTGTCCGAAGTATTGTTAACGAAAAACGAGCTTGCATCCCCCGTGCCCCGGCCGTGGGGATGTAAGCGATTCGCGGATGGGGCCGCCAATCTAGACTTCGATCCTTTAGCCTTCCTTACTCCTTGCCGCGGCCACAAGAAAGAACACACGAGTTCGCTCGCCGGACGGCGAGAATTCACGAAATAAGAGCCAAATCGATCGATATTTTATGTCGCGGAAGGCGTAAAATTTAGTATTTATAACGTCAGTTTGAAAGAGTAAATGCTCGACTTACTTGGAGAGCAAGAGCCGGAAACCTTGAATTTGCGCTGTCCGGTCCCCCTGACTCAGCATCCAGCAGCAGTGTACCTCGACAGTTTGGGGAGCGAACGGTCAAAGGCAACCATGAGAGAAGGACTCAATATCATGGCCCGAATGCTGACTTGCTCTGAGTGTGACGCAATGACTTTGAATTGGGCTGCATTGCGCTACAAACATACGGCGGCTCTACGCTCTGCTCTAGAGAAAAAGTACGCCCCCGCGACGGTAAACCAAATGCTGTGCGCCCTGCGGCGGGTGTTAAAGGAAGCTCTGCGGTTGGATTTAATCGACCCTCAAGATTACAGTAAAGCGGTGGATGTCAGGAGTATCAAGCAATCGGGAAAAGTTAGGGGGCGCGCGCTAACGCTCTCTGAGATTGCTGCATTGATGCAAAGCTGCTCTGGTAAGACTCCTATTGATGTTAGGGATAAGGCGCTGATTGCTATCTTGCGAGGGGGTGGCATCCGTCGCGGTGAGGCGGTTAATCTGTTGAGGCGAGATTTTAACTTATCCACGGGAGCGCTGTTCGTCCGAGAGGGTAAGGGCAAGAAAGACAGGACGGTTTACCTCCCGGAGTCTGCTTGCGTTTTAGTGTCCGAGTGGCTGGAGTTGAGGGGAGAGGCAAGTGGGCCTCTGTTGTACCCGATTCGGAAAGGGGGCGAAATTCAGCGCCGGCGGATGACGGAGGATGGCGTGTTGAAGATTGTGCAGCGGCGGGCTAAACTCGCTGGGGTGGAGTCTTTTAGTCCCCACGACTTCCGGCGCACGTTTTGCTCGGACCTCCTCGATGCTGGGGTGGATATTGTTACGGTGCAAAAGTTGGCGGGTCATGCTTCTCCGGTAACTACGGCAAAATATGACAGGCGCGGCGAGGAAACTAAGCGGCGGGCCGTGCAGCATTTAGAATTTTAGCGCTTTTTAGAACTACATAAAATTGATACAAAGTGGATAAGACAGACATCTAGAACTGCTATATCCTGAAAATACAACGGGGATTAAAATCCTCCGAGTTGCTTCCCTCTCAGCACGCTTTGTGTCTGAGTTTCCCGTGAGGTTTGGATGAAACTTATACAGCAGATTCCAGGTAAATAAAGTACACCTTAATCCCAAGCACTTACCCAAATGGTTGACAAACCCTTGCAACCGTACTCCATAAACCTGGAAATTGCTGTAGCAATTTATTTAGGAATTACGCAACCATAGGAGGCGACTCAGGAATAGAGATGCGTTTGTCTTGCCCTGCCCCCCGGACAGGGACGCGATGGCGACTGCAATCATGGCTTTAGGGACATCGGGTTTTCTCTATATATCGTCATCTAAAAAACGAAATTAGTCAATATCTAATTCACTAAAAAGCTACTTTTACTATTTTAGTCTATCAAGCTTCACGACAAAGCTATAAAGCTAATTTTATAAAATGACTAAAAGCTAAATTACTAAAATTAGCAATGGAGCGGAACTCGCGCAGTCCTGGCACGCGCGAGCGCGTGGGAACGGCGATCGCTTGTTTTTGAATTGCCGTTGTGCTACTATCTGTTGAGCAAAAGCAATCACCGCCTCTGAAATGCGTTCCCTTGGAAATTGTCTATAACTTTCGCCACCGCGCATCCACTCCCCGTCCCACACATTTAATTCTTCCCTCATCCCGTTCTTGACGCAAAATGCGACGAATTAAATCCACAGAAACCACCGGACAACGTTGCTGTAATTCTCGCATTGAAAACTCCCAAGGCAAACTCTCAATTGCCTGTAAAACCATTGCCGTTTTCGTTCCTTTTGCTCCTCCAATTACCCCAACCCGCTGCTCAAATTCTCGATAAGTTCCCAGTAACATTACGCCTAAAAAATACTCCCACCAAGGCAACAAGCTATGCTTCCCCTCATGCCAATTTTGAGAAGATTGGTACAAGGCATCATAATAGCTGTCTTTGGTGCGCTCCACAATTTGTTCCAAACTAATAAACTGCCCTACTTCATAACCCGCTTGATACAACAATAACAGGGTCAGCAATCTTGCCATTCGTCCGTTACCATCCAGAAACGGATGAATGCACAAAAAATCGAGAACATAACTAGCAATCAGTAACAATGGTTCAATCTCACCTTCACGGGAAAATAGATTAAATTTCTCATGCAACTCTTCCATAGCATGAGAGGTGGCATAGGCGGCAACAGGAGTAAATCGCACTATTTGTCTACCATCAGTTGTGGTTGCCGTAATTAGATTTTCTGTTGTTTTCCAACAGCCACCTAAACCGACGCTAAATTGATATAAATCGCGATGAAACTGCAAAACAATATTCGGAGTAAATGGAATATAACCATAGCTAGCGTGAATTGTATTCAGCACATTCCGATAGCCCGCGATTTCCTGTTCTGAACGATCCCTTGGTGCTGTGCGTTCCGTTACTAATTTGCGAATTCGCGCCAGAGGAACGGTAATTCCTTCAATGCGGTTAGAAGATTCGGTACTTTGAATAATCGCAGTTTGCCGCAAAGTTTCTAGCACTTGTGGTGCTTGTTGTTTGTACAATTCCTGTTTACCTTTGTACTCCCCAATTAAGCGAATCGTCTGGAGCAGTTTTTGGGTAATCGGTTGCTGGGTTAAAAAGGTCTGTTCAAAAGATTTCATTGATTAAAAGCACCACTGTAATAGCCATTGAGTCGCTTAGGTCTATTATATAAGTATTTTTAATATAGGTACTACTCTGGTCACAGTACCTATATTAAAGGTATTGTACCCGATCGCATTTGTACTGTTTTGTGTGTCAAAGGTCGCCAGCTTCCCACCGGGACTACGGTACCAATACCCTGGAATAAGGGGCTAAATGCCCAAATTAACGAACGCTATTTTCCTCCACAGACTCTATAGATGCGTGTTCAAAAGGCGCGGCGCGTGTTTAAAAGGCGCGGTGCGTGTTTAAAAAGGCGCGGTGCGTGTTTAAAAAGGCGCGGTGCGTGTTTAAAAAGGCGCGGCGCGTGCTTAAAAGGCGCGCGGTGCGTGTTTTATAGCAATTGAACAACTTGATTAAAAGCGCTTCGCGCTGGAGCAAAAACCACCTGTCCCGAATTGGAAGTGGCTCAGGTGAGACAACCCCAGAACAAGGAGTCAAAAGCTATGTTAGGAGAAATTTTTTCTGACAAAATCGCAGTATTGCAAGAAGAAATCCGCATCAAAGAAGCGCAGGTATCGTCGCTGCAATCCGCAGAACTTAGCGTTATCGATGCGATGGCTGCATTGAGTTCCGCCATCGCCACAGCAACCGAAATAGCACCACTGGCGATCGAAAAATTGAAAAAGTCGGTCATGTCCTTGTGGGACAATGACCCTAACGACAGAGCCCCCGATGATGGCAACCAAGACAGCAACAGCCATCCCGAAAACAGTGGCAACAGCAACCAAGACAG
>NZ_JAUBOJ010000038.1:6421-10314 GCF_036700185.1 Microcoleus sp. BM001215392
CATCCCGAAAACAGTGGCAACAGCAACCAAGACAGCAACAGCCATCCCGAAAACAATGGCGGCAACAGCAACCAAGACAGTCACAGCCATCCCGAAAACAGTGGCAACAGCAACCAAGACAGTCACAGCCATCCCGAAAACGGCAACAGCAACCAAGACAGCTTCTTGACAGAAAAACAAGCAAACTTAACTTACTGTGGCGACAACCGAATCGGTCAAGTGTATTCTTCTGACGGAGAGATACAATTTTCTTACCTGAGAGGGAATAATAAAGCAAAACTTGAATCATGGGGCAGATACTTGATTCGAGAAAAATATGCTGCTGGATTCCAATTACGTGCACCAAATTGCGTTACAGCCTGCAAGCACGAAATCAAAATCTGGGGGTTAAAAAATATCCAAATACTTTACTTGATCAATCTGAACAAACAGCCTCCATCCCCTGACTTTGCAGAAATAAATCCAAGTACGCTTACCTTTCCCAAACAGTACGAAGTGCGCAGGAACACAAAAGCTGTTTTTGCAACTTCTGACTATCAAGAAGCTCTCGATTTTTACAAAAGCGAAATCAAAAACCCAATAACCGTTACGGCTACTCTAGTAGACCCGGAATACCGAGTATTAGAGCAGTTCCACGTTGGTGTCATAACCAATACAAATCGAGTTATTTTGCTTGCATAAAAATCTGCTTATAACTGCATTTTTTGGCATTTGTACGGAAAACCTACGGCACGAATCCTGACAATTTACAGCCGGGTTTTCTGTACAAATACTTTTTAAGCGCTCCGCGCATAAATTCTCGAACTATAAAAATAGGTCAGAATTTCCATGCAACTAATCCATCTTAATTGGGAAAGCCTCAGCATTTTAGAGCAAGAAGAGTCTTTCAAGTTAGAATATTCGGATTGTGAAAGAAGACACAACCCGCACCGATACGTAACAATGTGCAAAAGCGAAGCAGGTCAAATGCACCTTTTAATGAAACAAATTTTCTTGAATGTTCCGGTGCAAAAGATACTAAAAAATTATCCTAAACTTGCTAACTGTATAAACCAGATACAGTTACAACTCCAGGAAATATTTCGCCTGAATACATCGGAACAAATACACCAAGATTATACGGTGCAATTACTCTGGGAAAACTGTCTAATTTGGTCTGAAATAGACCTCATAGTTATCAATCCAGAAAAATCTCAATTTCGCTGTATTAACTGGACTTGGAACGAAGGAAATGTTCCAATAGAAGCGACCATACAGCAGCACTGGAAAACACAACTACCTCTCTTTATTCTAACAGAAAACTACAATTTAGCACCAGAAAGTCTCAGTTTTACTAACTGGTTTGTGAACGGTTGCAGCAATAAAAGTATAGAGTACAACTTTGACTACAACACTGCACAGTTTAATTCGTTCTTTGAACGCCTGCACAAAACGCTGCAAAAGCTGTCAACAACGCAGCCAGAAATAAAGAATCCAAACGAATACTATTTGCGACTGGCTGAGGAAGCTCCAGAAATTGAGATTTAACGAAAAAAAGGGCGATCGTACTTGCTGGAAAATTATTCTCCAGAACGAAGCACGATTGCTCTTGACGGAACGGAAGCGAGAAGTTCGCAGGGTGGATCGTTATTTACAGATCGACCCTGTTTGCTTTTTGCAAAAGAACTGATGCGACCGCATTTTTTTTGAGTTAAAATCAGCCGAGAGACCAGCAATTATTCACGCACTTTTCCGGCTGCAACCTGTATTCGACAACTACAGAATCAGAGACAGTAACATCCGAAATGGGGAGTTTCAAATAATAAGATATCCACGCATTTTGATGGTCTAATTGGTTGCTGGTACTCGGAGCAAAAAAGAGAGGAATGCAAGGCGAGTGGTTGAAGCCGTACTGCCCGAAATAAGTTTCTCTGATTAACGGCAAATGCGGTACGTTCCCCGGCGGATAATACAAAGCATTCGGGTCGTAAAGCGTCAAATCCATCCTGGCAAAAACGCTGATGCCGTTAATCTTGAATTTCTGGCAAGTCGCAATCGCTACCCACTCGTTATCCCAAGGGTCGGGAGAAGGCGAAACAATCCTAAAAGCAGGATTGATGTTTTCGTAAAAAACCCACTTGTCAGCAAAAGGTTGGGCATCGCAATGAAAGTGCATTTGGTCTGGCAAAGTTGTTAAAAATCTCATGACTTCTCCCTCAATAAGGATAAAACTCTGACTGTGAAGGCTGACGGAAATTGCCCGGATTTGCAGGAGCCATACTGCCGCTTTCGACTGGGCTGCTGCCAACACCAGCAGGCAGGGAAGCAGGATTTCCAGGGGGGACGGGCAATGAATTGTTAACTGACTGCGGTAAAGGAACGGTATTCGAGAAAGCAGGAATAGAAGGATTTGCAGTTGGAAAAACTGCTGTCGGCAGGAAGCAGTAAGTGTAATAACGCGCTGCAATCGCACTTCCAAACATCACAGTACCCGCCGAATACGTGCGACAGTTTTGTCCAGTCGCTGGTGGAGAACTAAAAGTGCTGTTGCTAGAATTCGGAGGCTGACTGACAGGTCGCTCCCACCCCCCTGGTGAACTGAAAGAGTTGCTGAAATTAGTTGAAACGCTTGCTCGCTCCAACGACTCTACAAAACCACCACCAAAATTGGAATTGCTACTTGCAGCGGGGGTATTGGTAGCAGGAAGAAAAGGTACTTCCCCAAACGGCTGAGCGCTCTCAAAACCTGCAACGTCAGAACCCAAGCCATCGGTCGGCGGGAAATTCGATGGCTGTGTTGGCGAGATACCAGGAACTGCTGAAGGCAAATTCGACGGCTGCGTTGGCAAGGTCGCAGAAACTGCTGTAGCCCTCAGCGAATAGCGATTTGGAACCATCGAAGGATCTTTTGACATCACGATTAATTTGTAATAACCGCTCGACGGTGGCACGAATGTAAAATAGGGATGCTGGCTGAAACCCACCTGTCGGTTTGAAGAATCAAAAATTGCAAAAACTGGATTGAAACCGCGCACCTCGGCTCTAAAATCAAAGAGAAGTTTTTCACCTGTATTCGCTCCAAACAAATGCTCCTCTCCTCGAAATTGCTGAACGGGATTGCCACTCTCCCAAAAGTTAGTAAAACGATAAATTGGGCTGGTCGCTCTCACCGCACCAACAACGGGTTCGTTATTCTTCAGTACGGCTGCAACAACAGGCTTAGCAACTACTAAGCAAATCGATGCACTTAAAATGGTTCCCCAGAAAGTTGATAATTTCATGATTTTTTAGCCTCAAAAACAACCAAAAATTAATGATTGATGCAGTCTAATGACTGCGTTTGACTAAAATCAATTCAGAACCCGGCTGTACGCCTAATTTCCTTAAAGTACCTGCCCTCAATTCCAAAACTGTATCCACGGGATGCGGGTAAGAAACGGCTTTGCAATCTGAATGCGCCGCACCGCGACGAAGCAAACAGGGTTTAACATTCGATGCCATTTTTACAACAGTTCCAGATTGTAAAAAGACGACATCAATGGCAGCTTCCATATTCGGCATGACCACTGCTACGGGTACTGGAGGGTCTACAACAAACATCATTCCCCGGTTGCTCGGAAGTGGCGGTCGAAACTGCAAACCCTTCTCTTTCTCCTCAGAACTGCGGGCTATTTCTAACTCAATTCGCCTGCTTCCCGATATCAAATAAGCTCCTACTTGCAGGTACTGTGCTTGTCGTTCGCTATACTGTACGAATGTTCGCAGCGCCACAACTGAAGGCAGTAAAAGCAGCAAACTCCAACCCACAAAAGTGTTAGCTATAAACACTTTTTCCCAAAATCTTTGCCAATCGAACTTTAACCAATTTATCAACATTTACTTAAGCCCTCATTTTCTGCTGCTTTGTACGTTGG
>NZ_JAUBOJ010000038.1:10414-17094 GCF_036700185.1 Microcoleus sp. BM001215392
AATTTATCAACATTTACTTAAGCCCTCATTTTCTGCTGCTTTGTACGTTGGCACTGGTGAAGTTGTGGAACCAATTTATCAACATTTACTTAATCCCTCATTTTCTGCTGATTTGTACGTCGGCACTAGCGAATTTATGGAATCAATTTATCAACATTTACTTAATCCCTCATTTCCTGCTGATTTGTACGTCAGCACCTGCGAATTTATGGAATCAATTTTATCGCTCAAGATTTACTTGATACCTCCTCTCCCCAAAAAGTAGAAAGTATGGGTGCAAATAAACTCGTATCGGGACTGGAAGCAGGCACGGAAACGTAGCGCGATGAATTTTCCATTGCCAGAATTCTATCTGTATCTCTCACGAATAAAGGCGTTATTTTCTTCCTCTCTTCTAAGAAATCATTCAATTCCAATCTGACAATGCCATGTAAAGTTTTAGATTCGATTGACAAAGGTAAAACCAACAAATCGCTTTCGGGTAAATTGACCAAACACCTTAATTCTTGAATCTGCTCTCTATCTGTTTTATTCCACAGCGAAAATTCCGAGTTTTTACCGCTCAAGATATTCGCTATTTCTCTAGCTTTTTTTTGAGCAGCGGCTTCTACCATGCGGGCAAGTTCTGCTCCAACAAAATTGTTAGTCATGTTCAGCAAAATCTGCCAAGATCGGTCTGAAAGGGGAGATTCTGAAGTATTTTTGTATCTGTTATCAAAACGAGCAGCGTGGAGTTCCACAATTTGCTTTCGCTCGCACGCTTGCGGAAATCCCACGTAGAAAATCGCATCAAATCGGCCAGAACGGGTTAGCTCTGGGGGTAGTGCTGCAAGGCGGTTGAGAGTGGCAATTACAAAAGTGTGACCCGTTTTATCTTGCAGCCAAGACAGCAATTGACCGAGAATTTGAATGCTGTTGCCCGACTCGCCAGAAAGAGAACTGGAATTAGAAGAAAAAAGCTTATCCAACTCATCAAAATAGAGCACGCTTGCTCCTATTGCTTCCACTCGCTGCAAAACACAGGACAAATACGCCGCTCCCCCAGCAATCAGAGCGCCCACATCCACGCTCACCAAGGGTACGCCTAATTTAGAAGAACAAACAGACGCGGCAAATGTCTTACCGGTACCGGGTGGCCCTACCAACAGCCAACCTTTCGGCAAGGGAATAGAAAAGCTTCTCGCCATCCCAGAAAATTGAAATCTTACGTCTTCTAAGGCATTCCTCAGCAAATCTAAACCCCCGAATTCGCCTAAAATTGAAGGTTCCTTAAAAGTCAATCCCAATTCCCGAAACTTGCCAATTTTATACTGACGCAGGCTACTAGATATGTCTGAAGATTTTCCGTAATAACCTTGCTGCCAAAGAGTTACTCCCCTAGCAATTTCTTTCAAAAATAAACCAGACATCGCACTAATCAACTGTTCCGAATCGGCTGGCTCCAAACCAAATTCTGCGGACAATCGAGATGCTGACTCAACCAAATGCTCTCTGTCGGGCAGTGGCAAAAAGACTGAAGGTACTAAACCTTTTAAATAGTCGTCTACCCGCAGCCCATTTGTAGAAAGCAATACTAAAAAATTACTACCACCGCTGGCTGCAAATTTAAAGTACAAATTGGCAACTATTGCCGATAATTGCAGTTGTCTTTCTTCTGAGTTGAAATCGGAAATGCTGCGAATCTGCATGAGTTCCTGCATATTCTCAATTACAAATATACCCGGAGTGTCTGTTATGCACAAATACTTCAAAATATTAAAAATGCCACAGCAATCGGGAGCTACGAAACTGTGAGGACGAGAAATATCTTGAAATCGACAGGAACCAAAGTCCCAAAAATAGCAAGGTATTTTAAATTCTAATGAAGCTTCTTCAAGTAATTGAAATGCAGAGGGTCGCTCTATCAAAGGAGCCACAAATTCTACTGCCCAACCGGCAGAAGCCATAATGCCTGACAGTGCGTTTGTATGAGCCATAAATCATCCTCGTTGTTTTACATTGCCCTAATTAGTGGGAGATTTATCTACCACAAAATCCTGATAGTTAAAGTTCTAATTGTGCTTTTTTCGACTGTTTAGAATTAGACTCATAAGGTCGAGACTGACTCGGCTTCATTTTCATCAATTCAGGAAGAGCTTTTTCAAAACGCTCCAAATCTGCTTCAGTCATGCGGCTGCGGAAGTTTCCGCAACCATCGTCTATCAGCAAACAGCGGCGATTTGGATCGTCGATGCGGCACCGACCGTCTGGAGTGGCTTTCCAAATATAGTGCACCCCTTTCACTTCAACAGGCGTACCGACTGAGGCTGAAAATTCAACTAAATGCTCCACTACATAACGCAATCTAGAATCGCTACCCAATGATTGAGATGGTTGAAATTGAGATGGTTGAGATTGCGATGGTTGAGATTGCGATGAGTGAAATTGAGATGACTGAGGTTGAGATGATTGAGACTGAAGTGATTGCGATGCTTCCAGTGTCGGTGTGAAGGACGGCGAAGGTACTGACTTCTCTGGAGTAGCTACCGCACGACTTCTCAGTTTAACAGCGGATTGCTTCTTTCCGACAGAACCCTTGACAGCTTCCTTTACAGGTTCTACAACTACTTGCTTACCTCGATTCAGTTCTTCAATAATGCGCCTGGGTTCTTCGCTTAATGACGAATTGTCGCGAACTTTAAAAAAAGATGCAAAATAATTTGACTCAAAACCAGCACCTATAAACTTATTAACTAAAACAGTACCTTCAGCATCGGTTTGAAGTACAGGTTTGCCCGCAAAATCAATTCGCAAATCGGCGGCACTGGGCAATGCTGACCCTTCTGCAACATTTTTAAGAGCATCTAAAGTTTTTGGCAAGCCTGGATTGTAAAATTTACCAGCCATACCGGAAAGAGTGTCTATTTTTGAACCGCCTGTATACCCGAAAAGTAGGACATCTCCCATGCTTATTTGCATCCCACTTTCTAAATTTCTTTTTCTTTCGTCTGCTTCTAACTTTCGCCGCTCATCTTCCTCTTGTTGAGTCAATTCCCGCAAACGTCGCGCTGCTTCTTCTTCGGCTTGCTTAAAAGCTATTTCAGCACTGACAACAGCGGCAATTACGGATCTAAAAAAAGACTCTTGAAATGAAACTATTTCTCCTGTACTCACAGATTGCATTTAACGTTACCTCACTTTTAAATACTTATTAGGGCAAAGAGAAAAAATCAGCACGACTGGTTTGGACAAAACCTGAACCTGGAAAAAATCAGCATGACTGATTAGAATAAAACCGAAGGTTCCTTAGCACCCGACTCTGCTGGCTCTGGAAATAGCTCTTCAGCAAGATTTCTGCGCTCTTCAAATTGCTGCCGCCGTTCTTCATCGGAAATAGTGCGACTGTTTTGCTCCAACAAAGTGTTTCGTATTGCGTCCCATTT
Source organism: Microcoleus sp. BM001215392 (assembly GCF_036700185.1). Taxonomy (NCBI): domain Bacteria; kingdom Bacillati; phylum Cyanobacteriota; class Cyanophyceae; order Oscillatoriales; family Microcoleaceae; genus Microcoleus; species Microcoleus sp. BM001215392. The sequence goes on from NZ_JAUBOJ010000038.1 coordinate 13,837, forward strand.
TGACTCGGCCCAATTCATCTGTTTGATATCGGCTTGCGGAACTTTTATGCTTTGAATGCTGGGAACATAAGCCTCTTTAGAAGGCCCGCCCTCGGTATACCCCGGATTGATTACTACTGCCCTACCCACTCCTAACTTCAGAAATTGAGCGGGTTCTAGCAAGTATTTTTTATTGGTTTGTTCGCCGTAACTGGTAGAATTGCCGCTCTTACCCGTGCTGGTAGATTTAGAACGAAAGCTAATTTCTTCTTCTCCCAAATAGTCGGCAAATACCTTGGCGCTTTCCGGGTCTTGCGGGTTAAAGATAATTTTATGAGCCGTACCGCCAATTATAGCTCTCGCCAAGTCTTTGCCGTAAAACTTCTCTAGTTGCGCCATATTTTGGTAGCCCAAAATGCCCACAAAACCGTCTTCTCTATTTTCGTTCAACCAATTAACTAAAGCTGGTAAATAAAGCGTAGGCAGCTCATCCAGGGCTACCACCAAACAATCATTTCTGGGAACAGTGCGGGAAACGTTGCGGGTGACAACCATGTGCAGGATAGCTGCTAACAGCGGCCCGACAATATCTCGATTGTTCCTGTCCAAGCCGAATATAATCATCTGCTTGCCTTCTAAATCTAAAGGTAATGAAGTTTCACCGCAAAAAGCACCAATAAAATCTTTTTTCAGGAACCGCATAAACATCCGCTGGGCTGTACCGACAATACCGGAAACAGTTTTTTCGGAATCCTTGACGCTAATTAACTGAGAAAGCGGGCGTGTTGTCCAAACTTTTAGTTTAGTTTTGGAAGCTTCATCCATTCTCCCGGCTAAGTTAGAAAGGCTCAAAATTGCTTGTGCCATCATTAAATCACAGTATTCTTTTTTACCAGTTAAAGTCGCTACAGCCTTTGTTACCAACAACAAACCCTCAACTAAACTGTCTCCTGCTTCTTCAAAAAACTTATCTCCTGAACCGCCTCCTGAGTTAAAATTTTTACCGATTACTTGTGCCAACTGACCCGCAGCAACGGCATCTTCTTCATCTCTAATTAAATCCAGGGGATTGCACGTTTCTGATTCAGGACGACCGGGAGCAAAAACTCTAACTGTATAGCCTCGCTTTATGGCGTAAGCTACGGCTCTTTTGCACTGTGCGGGATACTTGAAATCGTACAAAAGTAGGGGGAATCCCTGATCCAAAGTCGATCTAATTAACGGGTCAATAACTGTAAAAGTTTTGCCGCAACCAGCAGCTCCAATTACGGAAACACCCCGCTGCACGTCTGGTAAATAAAACGATCGCTCTGTACTGCCAATTTTGCCGATCCATGCTGCTGTCCTGTGTATTTTGTTGGGAGGTTTATCGCGCAGCAAACCTACATCTCTCCACATTGCTTTAAGTTTTTCATCCATAAACTCAGGCTGTCCTACGTACAAAGCAACGCTGTTGCGGGTAGGTTTGGCTATTTGCTTTTTGGCTTTACGACCGGCCGACGATATTTCTGATTTGCCGGCCCACCGAGAGGTGGCAATCTTTCCTTTTTTTCCCCCACCAAACATCTGCAAAATCAAAACAGCGGCCAAGCATCCCAATAAAGTCATGCCGTTTTGAGATTTGGCAAAGGTCATCGCATTGCCCAAAGCGGCCTGGAACCCGTTGCTGGAACTTGCTAATGATGAGGAACCTACCAATGATGAGGAAGTTGCTGATGACAATAAACCTAATGAAGAAGAAGTTGCTGATGACAAAGAACTTGCTGATGACAAGGAACCTACTGATGATGAACTTACCAATGATGAGGAACCTACTGATGATGAGGAACCTACTAATGATGGGTAATTTACTGTTAAAATCAAGTCGTTATCTCGGTTCATTATTCTACCCTCAAAAAACTCGAACCAAACCAACAGTATTGACTTTCTACTTCACCGCTGTTATCAATACTCTTTTGTGCGATCGCTAAACACGGAATCCCTTTGTTGACCACCGACAAAAACTTAAATTTTGGCTCGACCGATCGCAAAAGCGTGCTTAATACTTTTTGTCGATCGATGTAAATAGAATACAAGCAGCCTCCGACGCCGCATAAATTTTGAGAATTGAATCGAAAGACCTGAGCAGAGTCACGACCTGAGCTGGAAACAAAAGGCAACCGCAAAACTTCCATTTTTGACTTATCAAAAGTTTCGACACCAGCCGAAGTAATGTAATTTTCTTGAACTACATTACTTAATAAACTGGGTTCTATTTGCGATGCGTTACTCCAAGTAGATAAACCGGGAGTCGTAACAGATAAATTCCGAAATACGGAGAAACCCAACAGCAACAGTACCGCCAGGCCTGCTATTGCCAAATACAACCGAGGTCTCAAATTTAACTTAAACCTACTTACCGCCTTCGCTAAATTGTTCATACAACCTCCTAGATAGAATATCAATTGTTATTTGCGATCGCCCACAGCATTCGTAATGACAAACATTCGTTATTGAGATAGAAGTTTTAATCCAATCGTTTCTCCTTCCCACGTGCAAAAAAATACATATTTGACAGAAAGCAAACTTGAAAATAGGGGTACGGTACTATTCTCAGAGTTGAGATGTTTGAACTTTTCAGTTTTTAAATCACAAATCACCAATCTCAAAATCGGTCAATTTTTCAATTGTTCAATTCTTCAATTGTTTGACTTCAACGCACTTTGCTGAAACTTTGATAAGACTCGGCTACCTTTTTGCCGTAACCAAACACCGAGTAATAACCGTGAATATCTGATGCGGGAGAATCCACTGGAATAGCTGGGCCTCCATATTGCATTTGCCCGATTCTTTCGATCGCCCGCTGACCCGAAAATGGCTGACCGGTCTGAGGATCTGTCTGAGATAGGGCAGAATCGATCGACCTTTTTGCAATTGCTTCAAACACTTCTTTCTGAGCTTCTGAAGGAAAAACTTCACTCAAGCGATCCGGAGTCACAGCCTCTCCTTTATCCAATTTTGATAACACGTCAGAACCCCCAGGGCGAGACGATATGGCGAACCGAACATCAGGCCTGTAACTCATGAGTCCGTAAGCGCCCAAACCAGAGCCACAGTTGCCCGTTCCGTCGCAGGTGTGGGTTCCCACTGAATTGAAATTGCCCTCAATTCCCTGCATGGAATTGCCCAAAGCATCGAGAGAAATGCCTTGATACGGAGCTCCTACACCACCTGATTTTGCCGGAGTATCTGAATTGGATGCTCTGGATGTATCTGAATTGGATGCTCTGGATGTATCTG
>NZ_JAUBOJ010000038.1:17194-25069 GCF_036700185.1 Microcoleus sp. BM001215392
TATCTGAATTGGATGCTCTGGATGTATCTGAATTGGATGCTCTGGATGTATCTGAGCTGGACGTATCTGATTTGGACGTATCTGATTTGGACGTGCCTGCGACCGACGTGTCCGATTTGGATGCACCTGCGACCGACGTATCCGAGTTGCCAGAAGCTGTACCGGTGCTGCTGCCATCCCGTTTTTGCGTCGAAGGAGACGCGGCATGAGTGGGAGTTGAGGCTCCTCCAACACTGGGAGAAACTGCATCTACAGACCCCAAAAACACATCGCTGAACTTCTCTTCGTAAGCCAGCCAAGGAATCGGGCCAAGGTAGTAGGGCGTACAGCCCAAATCCACAAATGCCGATCGGGAACAAAACCTCAAAAATAGCGCCGTTGTGAATCGGCCCTGAGTCTCGGAAACATCCCACACCGCTACTTTGAACGCAGGCCCGAATGGCAATCTACCGGTCGGCTCTTTGCCGCCGTTGACTTTGCCGAGAATCCCGCGCCCTCCTTTAACAGTCTGGTATTTGCCGGAAACCCACTGCCGGCCGCGCACCAATTCCGAGCCGGAAAATTCAACATGAGCGCATTCTTGCTGACAGGGAACTCCAAAACCCTCAACATCTGAACCGGACATGGTTCGAGCTCTGTTTTGTTCTTTGGTACCAAACACGATATCTACGGTGCCGACTGATGTACCGACGGGAGAAATACCGCCGGGAAGCTTGGATAGGGGTACATCCTTAAGACCCGGAACATCGCTAATCTTGACTGCTTGCCATTTATCGAGAGTTCCCAAAGGCGTTTTTTCTAAATTGGGAATTGATTTGAGAGGGTAATTTTGCAGGGGCAAACTCGACATCGACAGGCTCCCCAAATGAGGAGATTCTTTGAGAAAAGAGCCTAAAGTTTGTTGGGGGTTAAACTGCTGCAATTGCTGAAAATTCAGGCTCGTCTTCAGCAAATCCAAGACTGGTTTTACTTGAGCGATCGGGAAATTAGCTAAATTTGGAACTGCTTTCACCAAAGAAGTCAAATTTTGCAAGCTAGACAAGCCAAAATCTGAGAGTTTCAAACTGTCTAAATTAGTGCCGACAATTTGGGAGATATTTTCTAGGTTAAATGTCTGAATTTTAAAACTGTCTTGAAAATCCCCCAAATTAAATACTTTGTCCAAAGTTGTGCCAGCCGGAAACGAGCGAGAAGGATCGAAACCTAGGGATTGAGCACTACTCCGATCTACTGACAAACTACCTGCTTCTTTGAGGGCGGGCATCGAACCGAATGTAATTTTGTTCCACTCCGGCAGTTGAGTTCCATTCCAAGGAAATGTGGGTACTCCAAGACTCGCCTGTTGGGGAGCAGGCAAAATTTGAGCTTTTACGCTGATGCCTATGACTACTAAACTCAAACTAAAAAATAGGCATATCCACAAGCCAGAAATGAAAGTTTTCAAATGCCCAAATATTGCTTTATCTCTTGTATTTACCTTTCTCAAAGTGTTCATTGTTTTACCCAAGAAAATCATTGTTTTACCCAAAAAAGTTTTAAATATTTGAGCCGGATAACACTCCTAAAGTTTGGAGTTTGTACAGCAATTCCAAAGAAACTCCTGAAGCGGCAGCAGCAGCCCTGACACTTTGACCACCCTTCAAACGGCTCACAAAATCTCGCACTCTATTCCAAATAGGTGAATTCTGGGGGTAAAGCGAAACCGAAGTGGCGATCGCGGCTCCCCTTTCTACAGCTTGAGCAGCGATCGCTGTGGGACGTACTTCTACCTGCGGGGCGATCGCAGGAACAGGCTGCGGATTCTCTATAGCAATGGAAAAAACTGTTTGCTTTGCGCGAGCCGACGGTATCACTTCAAACAAATAAATATTGCGCTTTCCGCCACCAGTTGCTGCCATTACTGAGAGCAATGAAGAATGTGAAACCAGAACGCCCGGAAAATTCAAACGCTCGATCGCCCGCAGATGTAACGCTGTCGCCTCGCCTTTGCACTCACCAATTCTCGGCAAACCCGACAAACAACCGTTCGCATCAACAACTATTGCAGAAGGGTCATCGAGCCAAACTTTTTCTATGAACTCCCCATCGGGGACAGAGATGCTAACTCCAATTCCGGGACTCAAAAATACCTGGTACGGAGCCCCCAACTTTCCCAGCGCACGCTCTACCGATACCGTGTCGCGGGAAGGAGCTAATACAGGAACTGATTCCGTATTACTAGAAGGAGCTAATGCAGGAACTGATTCCGTGTTGCTGCTAAAAGGAATCAATACAGGAACTGATTCCGTATTACTAGAAGGAGCTAATGCAGGAACTGATTCCGTGCTGCGGGAAGGAGCTAATGCAGGAACTGATTCCGTGTTGCTCGAAGGAATCAATACAGGAACTGATGCCAACACCGCAGGATTTGCAAGCACAGATGACTGCACCGAAAAACAAAGCGCACAAACTACTGTCGGAACCTTCAACACAACTTTTACCTCCCAAGTTCAAAACTGGAATTAACAAAAATCAACACTTCGGTTTTTGCTGGAACATACCAGAGAGGTGGCCGAGATTGAATTTCAGCAGACGCTTGCTGGTTGCGCTGTAGAATTTGCTGCAACACCGGGGTTGCGCCACCTTGCATCACAGCCCCCAAAATATTGGGACTTCCCCTCGTCACGCTGGAGCTCGATCCGAACGCGCTTTGTGTAGAAGATTCGCTCGTAGGTTGATTGAGCCGTTCCCCAACTTGCTGGGCAGCACCTAAAACAAACGCAGTCATATCCATCCGAAATAGATCCGAACCTCCTGTGGTGCGGCGTGTTGCCATCAGTGGTTCTCCCGAGCGCCCCCGGACAGAAACTGCATTGCGGGGCAAGCGGTATTCTGCCAAACCGTCTACGGCAGCCACTGCATGAGCTTCCACATACCCGTTGGTAAGCACGCGGTCTACTTGAAAAATTATGAGAGCGCTCTGAGGAAGCGCCACCGTGCCATCTTGCGCCATCAGGGGCATTTTTAAAGAAACAGCAAACCTCTCGCCCACACCCTCAGACGGGGACGCAGAGTTGCCGGAAAATGCTACAGCAGGGACTGCAAGAGTACCGGCTAGTGACTGACCCGCAAAAACAACCAGACCCGGAGCGTCTACGGGTGCAACCGTTTCACCTGTCGGAGGTGGAACTGCCCGGCCGCCCAAATCATCAGGACTTGAAGCCTGAGCGGCAACAGAAACGGCAGAGCGAAAGTTTGTAACTCCATCTCTGGGAACGGGCTGTTCCTGAACTGCTCCTGGGTTCAAAACAGAAGGACTTGCACTTACTCCGGCGTCCGCTTCCAAAGTCCCGTTCCGAACTGCCCCTGGATTTAAAACAGGAGGGCTTGCACTCGCAAGAGTCGGAGCTTCCAAAGCCCCGTTTTTAGACCCCTGTCCGAAACTTCCCAAAGCTGCCAATTGGGCCCACTGCCGATGCGGATCTGGCGGTGGCACAGGGGATGCAGGCCTCGGCGGCGGAATTTGTATTCTTTGTGGCTGTTCCCGAACGACAGGAATACTTTGCACCCTTGGCGGCGGTTGAATTCTCGGCACTGGTTTCTCAACATCCAGCACTCTCGCCGGTGGCGGGGGAAGGTAAGACCGATCGGGCGGCGGGTCTGGGACTACCGCTTGACTCCGCACTGAATCCGAAACGGGCGGCAAAGAGGCAGCAGTTGGAGCTGGAGTGTCGATCGCGGTGGGTGCTGGCGTTTTCTGTGCGCTAGGAGACTTCAGGTTTGAATCGGACGAGGAATCCTTGGGAACCGCCAAATTCGATGTTTTCGGTGCGCGGGAATTTCTTTCAGATTCGATCGCGCTCAGTTTCTGTTGCTGAGAACCTACAGCCGCCTGCGTTTTGTAATCGCCTACATCCTGCTTTACGCCACCTTCTACTTTGGGTTTTGGTTCGGGAGAAGGACTTGCCTGCACTTTGACCGTCTCGGGCTTCTTTTCTCCCATAATCCCGCTTAAAAAAACCGCTGCTATCAAAAAAGCCACGCCCAGCATTGCTCCTACCACGGAAACTTTGGCAAACGGATTTTTGGCTAAAGTCGGCTTCGTAGCAGCATTGCTGGGGTCTTCAAACATATCCGCCATTGAATTTCGGCGGGGTGCTACTGCAACACCTTCTGAGCCAGAAACGCCCGACAGTGCTCCGAAGAACTCACCTTCTGCCTCACCTTCTGCCTCACCTTCTGCCTCACTTTTTGGCTCATTTTCTGTCTCTCCCTCACCTTCGGGTTCACTCGAAGACTCACTTTCTCTAGAACTACCAGTAGGGCTACCGTATTCCAAACCGGGATCTAAATCTTTTTTAAAAGAAACCCCATCAAAATTCAAGATTTTAGCAAGTTCCTCTTCGTTCCAAATATCCGCTTCGGAATCGGTTTTCCCTCCGGGTAACACTGCATATTTTCCTTCAGATTCTTTCATCTTAAATCTCCAGTTCTAACTGTTTTACTACCTACACCAGTTCAAAAATTTTCATTTCAAGTTCTCCAAATCTAAATCTCTGATTGCATAAATCTCTAAACCAGAAGCCCTAATTGAGTGTATGGCTTTAACAATGCCGTCGGCTTCTAAAGGATAATTGGGCGGTTCTACAGAACGAACGAATACCTCTTTATTAAATGGGATGACTTGAGACATTGCGTCGGAAGTATTCAAGACATTCAAATAAGAAACTACTCGCACTTTCCACTTGCCCTCATCAATTTTTACCGGCTCGCTCAAATCGGTAAGAATAAATATCACCTTGACGCTGCCGTTAAAGATGCTTGGAGGAGTCATTTTCGAGAGAGCAGTACGAAACTGTTCTCGAAAATCTTCAGAGAGTACAAAGCACGCTTGCCAAGCAGCAGTTGCAATCCTGCCTCCGTTGGCGATCTCAATTCCGGGGTCGGGTTTGCGGTTAACTTGTTCTTCAGGAGAATACGCCGGCAGCGCGCCATCCCAAGTCAGCAGTGCGTGAAGCGATTGAGAAACAAACCTACTGATAGCTGGGCTTGACCTCTCTTTCGCGTCCATCGGTGCCGCAGAAAAAGAAGATCCGTCGCTGAGTTGTACCAGAGTTGGCACGGGCTTAGAAGCCAATCGCGACATTGACCCGTAAAGCAAAAACATCGCAAACAGAACTGCTAGCTGACAGCAAAATGATGCGGTCGAAACTACTCCCAACCAATCACGCGGCGAGGGGCTGCGAGCTCTATCCAAAAAATCTAATTTCTTCTTTTTCTGTTTTAAATCCTGATTCTTTTCGGCTGTATTCATAACAGTATTTTCCTTTGTGAATTTGCGTGAATTGAATCTTCTCTAATTAAATCAATTACATTGTCGTCAATTGGCTCGTATGGTGAATCGGATTAATTACATTCTCGTAAATTGGCTCATGTGATGAATCGGGTTAATTACATTCTCGTAAATTGCGTCAATTGCCTAGTCATCTATCGGAGCCAGCGTATTTTCATAAATTACACCGCTCGTATTTTAGTAAATTGCATTAATTGCCTAATCATCAATCGTGTCAGCATAACTTCATCAATTACATCGTGGTCAACCTGGTCTAGCGCATCATAAATTGTATCAATCGGTACTTTGAACTACTGAATCAGTTGCTTTGCTAGCTGCTGACTTACCGGCAGAAAACGACCCGGCAATCCGCCCAGCGGCAGAACCCGCAAAGCTCATCCCTCCAGACATAAATGTCTGTCCCAAAGTAGACAGGCTTGTAAAAACTGCCATGCCCGCTCCTGCTGCCAAAACTAATGACAGCACCGGTGCAATAATCCCCACGCAAATTGCAAATACTAAATCCATCCCCGATTTTGAATTGATAAATAAAGTGGCTGTCAAACCGGAAATAATATTGAAGCAAATCTTCACCATTCCAATGCTAAAAAAACCTGTAAGCCAAGCAAAAATAGCTTTCTGCCCAACTGGTAAAAGCGAACCACCCATTGCTAAAGGGCCCAACAGACCTGTCAGTAACATCGAAATCTCAACTATCCATTGAAATGCCATACCAAAAGCCAAAAGCAGACCTTTGACAAACAAAACTAACTGTGTTTGCAGTTGAGCTACTGCGCCATCCACTGCACCTTTTATCAAATTTGGATTCAAGCCACCACCCGAAGGGGATTTCGGCATACTTTCTGCTTGTTTTTGCACTTTTTCAAGGCAGGTTTTTTGCAAGGCAGGCGGCTCCAGCGAACACTGCTGGAGCTGTCCCCTCAAAGCATCATTCATGCCAACAGACATCATCGCTTGCCTGTAAGCAGCTTGTAAATCCATTGAGCCGGAGGTTGACTCTAAAAAAGAGCGGTTGGCCTCGTTAATTATATTTCTTAAGCCGATCGTTCCTTTCGACAAATTAGCGCCGCTATTGCTAAGAAATATGATGACTATTATCGGCCAGATTAACTCACTGAAGGCTTCTATGTTTTCATCGTACATCATAGCTTTTGTCCAATTCACCATGAACAAAACAAAAGTGCCGATCGCAAAAAATAACCCCAGTTTGCAAATTGCCGCGTACAAACCGCCTCCGAGAACATCATTCCACAGCCCGTCCATCGACTGACTGACTAGGTTTGAGGCTTGTTCTCCCTGCTTGGTGATGTCGGTGACAGCTTGACCGAAATTGCCGTCTCCTACTGTTGCAAAGTAAAAGATGAAGTAAAAAGTGAAGTAAAACATGGCAGTTAAACAAATGAATCAATGAAAAGGAGTCAGAATCCAGGAGTTAGGAGTCAGAATGGAATATAGATTCTATATTCTGTAATAATTCATGCGCTAATTCTGAATACAGATTCCTGAATTATTTCAGTAAATCTAAAAAAGCTTTGCTTGTGATGCAGTTTCCAAATTGCCTAATCCCTGAGCTGCTTGCTCGGTCTTTTGAAGCTGAATTTGACTGTCTTGAGCCTTCGATATATTAGAGAGGAGGACGTTACTTTGAGCTCGACTCTGCTCAGCTTTCAAGGCATCTGCGCGAACAGAACCCAAGGTGTTGGCTATCTCGTTGTTTTGACTGGCTAAACGCTTCATCACGTCTTGAGTAACCACGTCCCCTTGAGCTTGTTCGCTGAATTGCTGCACTTTTTTAACCGAATCTTGCGTTGCAGCAGCTTGTTCTACTTGCTGCTTTTGTCCGGCCTCTGATAGCGTTCCGGCTGCTGTCGCCCTCGCAGATTCCCTGTCAATTTCGTTAGCTAATTCTGTTGCTTTGTTTACCTGCAAATCTTTCGCACCGATACTCTTTTCCACTGCGTCACGGCTTTTTGCGGGGTCGGGAAGTCCCAAGTCACCCATAGCTTGACTCACGGCTGACTGCAAATCGTTGCCCAAATTTTTGGACATATCTTGCAGTTTGACCATCAGCGTTTTTTCTACATAAGAACGCAAGGATTCTACTTGCTGGCTGAACTGTTGCAAAACTAACTCTAAGGGATTGCTCGTAGCACCTGAAGCGGCTTGAACCTGTGGCGCATAAACCAGAGGCACTGCTACCAATAATCCTAAAATTAAACCGCCTGCTATGAGTTTAATTTCTAGTTTGTGCGTTGCCTCTGCAATTTTGCTGTTCGAGCCTAAATCATTAGTTTCCATTTCAAAACTCCTACTTTGATAGTTGACAGTTGACAGTTGACAGTTGACAGTTGACAGTTGATAGTTGATAGTTGATAGTTGGGCTTTAAGTTGAGATGTTGTTAGTTAGTTGTTAGTTGTTGGTTTTGAGTTGTTAGTTGTTAGTTGTTAGTTGTTAGTTCTTGGGCTTTGAGTTGTTGGTTATTGGCTATTGGCTGTTGGCTGTTGGCTGTTGGTTGTTGGTTGTTGGCTGTTGGCTGTTGGCT
>NZ_JAUBOJ010000038.1:25169-31105 GCF_036700185.1 Microcoleus sp. BM001215392
TGTTGGCTGTTGGCTGTTGGTTGTTGGTTGTTGGCTGTTGGCTGTTGGCTGTTGGTTGTTGACTGTTCGTTGTTGGGTTTTGAGTTTTGGGTTTTGACTGTTGGTGGTTGGGTTTTGGCTGTTATATTTTGGGTTTTGACAAATCTCAAATAACATTAATTAGCAGCAAGCATTCGCGCCAGTTCTGTAATTGCCCGTATTTTGTCTGGCTGTCGGGTAAATGCGTCTTGCCGTGCCTTCTGTTCGTCGGGATTATTCGCCGTAATCGCCAGCAGCGGTAAGCTTGGGTAAAATCTGGCAAACGTAAAGGTGCCGCCATCATCAATCAGCCACTGCGAATACATCCCCGTTTTTTTAGGAAAGAAACTCTCTGCTGCATTCCGACCAATTACTTCTCTGGGGTATTTCAAAATAGTCGCAAAACTATCAACGGCTGCGGGTTGAATTCTACCGACTAATCTGGTGCTGAGATTTTGAAATATCTTCGCTCCCGCAGGAGATTTAGCAATAGTATCGGGGTCTTGTGCTGATAAAATGACGCGAATTCCTGATTTTGCTCCGTTGGCACAAAGCCTGCCAATTAGATTAGAAATCGCGTCAAATTCAAAGAGTACGGGAGCTTCATCAATAAAAAAGATAGAAGCCGCAGAGGCTAAAGCGCGGCGCAGGGCGGCAGAATAAGCCGAAAGCGCCATCTGCGCCGCGTCTTCATCGTTGGAAAGTCCCCGCAGTGCGAATACCAGCAGTTGAGCGTCATTCTTGAACGTAGACGGGGCTGCTAGCGCTTTACCCACGCGAGATTCCACCCAAAACCGCAGGCGAAGTTTGATGCGCTCGATCGCCCCTTTGGAATCCCCAGCGATAGAATCCATACGGAGGCGTTCGTGGGAACAATATCCGATAAAATCAGCGAGAGTCGGCATTGCTTGCCAATCCTGCGTACCCAAACCGGCTTTGTAAGCAGCAGCATAGCGATCGCGAATCAAAACATCAGCAAAAAAAGCTTTGAGGGCCAGTCCCAAGATCGATCGCACCATGTCGGAAAATGCAGCATCTGTCGATTCTCCTCGCCTACTCCCGACTACCATCGACAACAGTGCCGACAGCAAAAAGTCAATGTAGTCGTCCATCCTTTCTTTTTGCAGGCTTGAGGGCAGCCCTTTCAGGTTGGGGATTTCAAAGATATTATTCGCTTCCGTCGTGATGTCAAAATAAGCAGCTTCATGCTTCAAAAACTTCGCGTAATCGCTGAAGGTGCTAGTACCGTCGGGTTTGGGATAATCCAAAATCACTACAGGCAAACCGGCTGCAAGGCCGTAGGTAACGACGTTCCCAGCTAGCAAGGATTTGCCGGATCTCGTAGCGCCAAACAATCCCAAATTTTTGTGTTGGTAGTACAAATCGACGCGAACCGGCGTACCCCCGTCATCGGAAATCAATTCAAAGCCCTTAGCATCCCCCGGCTTGGTACGCACCAAAGGCAACAGCCCCGGCGCTTCTCCCGACAAATACAGCTTCCTGCGATTGAACGGAACTGCCATCAAGTTGTCCCAGGTTACGGGCAAACATTGAAGCCATATTTTCCAGGGATATTCGCCTTCTCGCGCTACCCACGCTGGGGAGACGAACAGGGACTGAAAAAAACGGCAGGCATCATCAAGTTTAGATGTAGTGCTGCGGTGCAGTAAAAATGCTACTCCTATATACAGCGGCACGTCACCTTCATAAATCGATTCTTGCGCCGCCACCGAACGCTTTAAATTAATAGCAGCCATTACGTCTACAGAATGGTGGTCTGTTGATATTTCGGCGGCGGTAATAGCTTGCTTTGCCACTCGCTGCATTTGGGTTTTTACTATGTCTTGATTTGCCCGCGCCACCTCACAAACAATTTCCGTATCCGCAATTGCCTCTCTCGAAATTACTTGCCATAAATAAAGCATTTGTTTGTACTTGTCGCCCCAGCCTCCCGGTTTTTCCAAAAAAGTTAAAACTCCTACATACTTACCCTTTACATGAACCCACTTCCGATCTGCTACTGGAATGCTGAAATCCGATTCCATAAGAACTGTTACCGGATTCCACTCGCTGCTGACTTCCTCTCTCAGACCGGATTCGTCGAGTACCAAAAGCTGCGGAATTACTCTAACCTGGGTTTCATTAAAATATTCCCAAAGCTGCTGCCACATTTCAGTAGCCGTCATGGCCCTGACGGTCAATCCCATTTTGTTTGAGAGCAATGCTTCCCATATTTGAAAGCCGTCAGTGTAAGCCGAATTCAGAATTCCGTCCACTTGATTAAATCTAGCTTCGTCGTATTCACCCACAAATCTTTTCCACCCTTTTTCAAGGCGAACTAGCACTTTTTCTATGGCGTCCGATGCGCCAGCACTGCCGGGGTCTACCGTATAAGTACAGTAGAGGCGCAAATATTTGGGTTTGCGAATTCCTAAATTTCTCAACTCGCGGACTCTTGACCTTTCAGCCATGATTAAATAGCGAAGTTCGGTAGATTTCACCTGTCGGTACAGATCCGAAAGTTCTTCTTGCCGTTCGCTGTCTACAGAGAAAGAACCCAAATGAATTGTCAGGGATTCACCGGGAAGTATATCTTTTAAACCACCTTCAACGGCAGCAAATATCGAATCGATCTCCTCATCCCTCAAGGTGTTGTGAATTCCGATGCAATCAAACGCAAACTTGATTTTAAAATTATCCGCTCCTTTTCGCAGCAAATACGCGCCAACCGAACGACCTGCAAACTGCATGGAAATCATGCTGGCTAGTTGCATTTCATCTTCCAAAGGAGTATATCTGGTAGATTTTACTCCGATTTTTAACTCTCGTTTTCCTACCTTTTTAATCACGATTTTTTTTACCCATATCCTTCACAAATTTTTCGTATCTTGCAAATCCTACTCCCCACTTAGGAGTTGGCAAAAACATAGACAGCCACCTGTAGGCTCCGCGAGCTGTCATTACCCACCAAGTGCTGCAACCCCATGCAATCGCGCTCCCAGTCCACACCCAGTCGAGTCCAAATATGCCGTGAAATATGTAGTAAAAACACAAGAAAATAACTACCCAAGGAATTAATTGATCTGCTGGTAGTGGCCCGATGTTCGGCTGTTTACCCAAACTGGGATTGACTCGCCGAAAAGCATAATCTCTCTGATTAGAAGCCATATTTGCAATCCTCCTTCAAATCCCCATTTAAATTCCAATATTTAACAATTTAGAATTCAGGAGCCAGGAGTGAGAAGTCAGGAGGCAAGAGTCAGGGTGCATCTCATTTTTGCGATTATCTTCGTAGGACCAAGCATTGCGACAGTAAATCTCTGGTTCTCACTAATAAATTGTATGCGGTCAGGTGCTTCACCCTTGCCAAATAGAGATGCACCCAGAAGTCAGGAGGCAGGAGTCAGACTTATGAATTGAATCCTATACAACTGGTAAACGAACAAGAAAGAATTCAGGAGTCAGGATTCAGATACTGTCAACTCTCAACTCTCACCTCTTAACTGTTTAACGATTCTCGTCCGTTTTACTAAGGCCCACCGGCTCCTCCTCCAGTTCCAGAACCCAAAATTAAAGTGCTGACTATATCAGCTATGGTAATCGAAACCACAATGATTAATGGCGTTCTAGCCAGCGTTTGCCAATCCTGATCTTGCTGGGCTGCCTTGATGCACTTGACCAATTCCACACCCAAATACAAGATATAAATTGCCCGCAAAACGTTAAAAACTAGCGCAATTACATCGCCTCCACCTCCGGCTCCTCCGGCTCCTCCTCCTCCTCCAATTGCTTTACCGAAATTCGTTTTCATCCAGGTTTCCGCGTTCTTGAAAAATTGAGCGTTGGCACTATCGCTCATAATTACTATCCAAAAAAATGCCAGCGCTGACAAAAATAATAGCGAAGCCGGCCCGTACTTGATTAATGCTTTGTGCCAAGGTTTCAGCATCTGCTGCCTCGGAGCAATCCAATTTGTACCTAAAAACAAACAAGAGGCGAAGCCAACACCGGCGAAACCGAACCAACCGGAAATGGAGGCATCCCACGCTAATACAGCAGCTCCAGAGTAAAGCAACAAATTTGGAGATACTGATAAATTATTTTCGGCTATCCGTCTTTTTAAAAGCACAATTTGTTTCCTCCCAACCATTAATTATGAATTAAAACTAAGATAACTGATGCAGTAAGCTACCACAATCAGACTTAGGTAATAGGAAAAATTCTAATTTATTGCATAAAACTAAGAACAATAGATACTAATTCCCACCAAAACTTATCAACACGAGGTCAAAAATAACGTGTTTAAAAATAAACATTACCCGATTGTCCTAATCCCCGATAACATCTGTGCGGTAATAAAAGCTAGAAATGCCGTCGAAAAAACGATATCGAACGACTACTTAGAGGGCGCACATACAAAAGTAAATTTGCAGTTGCCACAAGCAGACACCACCAAAGATCGCAAATCTCACACCGAAACGCCTGTAATAGAAAAAATCTCGCTCCAGATGCCTGTCGTCTTCTTATACCTTGCGTGTTTGACTGCAATGCTGGCTACACTGCAATTTGCAGCCGCCGCACTGTTAACTGCTGCTTTTTGCTTTTACTGCTGCTATCGATCGTGCGATCGGACTGAAACACCGCAAGCCGATCGCACTCAAACTCAAACACCGCAAGCCGATCGCACCGCAGCACTGCAAGCAAATCGCACTCAAACTCAAACACCGCAAGCCGATCGCACCGCAGCACTGCAAGCCGATCGCACTCAAACTCAAACACCGCAAGCCGATCGGGAAAACGCAACCATCAATACTCACTCCAACAAAACTGTTGATTCCTTAGGGCCGATCGATCCGAATATCATACTGCACCTTAAAAATATAAAAATACAGACGGCATTTGAACTCAAACAGATATCGGCAGACGCCATCAAGCCCCTGCTGGAGAAAGCTACAGCACAAGAAGGAGCAACCGAATCTTTTTTTCTATCCCATCTCAGAGAGTTCCTTCCCAGCCTCTACACGGTGCAGGGGGTTCCTTTCGCCATACCTGGAAGCAAGCTAAGGTATTCTTGCGATTTTATAGCCGTACACCCCGAAACTGGAATTGCAGCAGACATTGAAATTGACGAACCTTATGTGGGAACAAACAATCGCTACGGGAAGCCGCATCATTGCTTTGACTGCAACCGCGACAACAACCGCAATCAATTTTTCGTACAGGGAAATTGGATAGTAATTCGATTCGCGGAAGAACAAATTGCACTCCAACCAGCAGCCTGCTGCAAACTGATCGCCCGCATATTTGCCGAAGTCATTGGCGATCCAAAAATCGCCGAACCCCTGAAAACTTTTCCTAATTTATTGCCAGTTAAACAGTGGAACACTAAAACAGCCACAGCAATGGCAATGCGCAATTACCGACAAACCTACTTATCAAAAGCAGGAATAAATCTCACCAATTCTTTCACAGGATTCGATCGAAAAAAACACAAAAAACGCCACCATCGTTAAAAACACGGCATCGCCGTGGTTTTAGATCAAAAAAAGCGATCGACTAATAATTATTAGTTTAAAAATGCAGGGACACCTGCAATAAATCTGCTGAAACGGAGTATACATTAATTGCATTGTTCCGAAAGATTACGTATACCGACGTAGCTACTTTACCAAAGCTTCACAAATTCTATAGCGGTTTTCAGGTTTCTGGAAGTACGCTAAAACCCTGTATTCTCAAGCTTTTCAGGTAAAGATTCGTGCCTCACCTTTTCGAGAAAACCTATATTTGTTAGTAAAAATAAATCATTTTAACCTTCACAAACTAATTTATAGTTTTGTAACAACCTATATTTGTTAGTTGTCAAAAACAATACTTCGGACAGTTTTTAAGCAGCGAGAGTACCATAGGATAGGACTGAC
>NZ_JAUBOJ010000039.1:0-27577 GCF_036700185.1 Microcoleus sp. BM001215392
TCGCGCTTAATGTCTCAGCAGCCGCAAACCGCTCAAAGTTACTAAAACTGTAGACCCTTCATGACCGATGACGCCGAGCGGCATTGTGATATTTCCGAGAAAATTAGCAGCCAACAACAGTATAATGCAACTGAGTGCAAAAACAATGTTTTGCTTGACCACATTTTGAGCGCGCCGCCCCAAACTAATTGCTTTAGCTAATTGTTCTAACTTGTCCGCCATTAATACGATGTCAGCAGTTTCTAAAGCTACGTCGCTTCCGGAAATCCCCATTGCAATTCCTACGGAAGCTTGGGCGAGGGCGGGGGCGTCGTTGATTCCGTCTCCTACCATGGCGACGGTTTGATACTGGGTTTGCAACTTTTTAATTAGGTGCACTTTGTCTTCGGGTAAAAGTTCGGCGTACACTTCATTGATTCCTAATTGACGGGCGATGTATTGGGCGGTTTGCTCGTTGTCACCTGTCAGCATGATGATATGTTCTACGCCTAGTTTTTGCAGGCGTTTGATTGTGGCTGCTGCTTCCGGGCGAACTGTATCTGCTACTGCTATGATACCTAAAAGTTTATCCTCTTTTGCCACCCAAACAACGGTTTTTCCTTCGGCTTGCAACTGATGGCTGACTTCTGTTAATTCCGAAGTTGCTCTGACAAAACCTGCTTTACCAATGGTAATAATTTGATTGTTGACTTTACCGACAATTCCTTGACCGATTTTTGCTTGTACGTCGATCGCACTTGACAGCGGTAACTGTTGCTGCTTGGCAAATTCGACAATTGAAGAGGCGATCGCGTGTTCGGAATGAGCTTCCAAAGCCGCAGCCAATTGCAGAACTTCTGTTTCAGTATATCCGGCTGCTGGTACAATTTGGATAACTTGCGGTTTTCCGGTGGTAAGGGTTCCAGTTTTGTCAAAGGCGATCGCCCGAACTTGACCTATTATCTCTAATTGCGCGCCGCTTTTAAACAAAATCCCCTGTCTCGCGCCGTTAGCAATCCCCGACAGCAGCGCCGGCATAATCGAAGCCATCAGCGCGCAGGGAGATGCAACTACTAAGAAAATCAGCGCCCGATAGATGGTGTCTTCCCAATTCCAGCCCAAAATAAAGGGCGGCAAAGTTGCTAGCAGCAAGCCTAAACCGACAATCAATTTAGCATAACCGCGCTCGAAGTTTTCCACAAACTGCTGAGAAGGTGGTGCTTCTGTTTGCGCTTGTTGTACCAGCCTAATCACTCGCTGAATTAAACTGCTTTCTGGACTTTTGTGCACTTCCAATTGTAGCGCGCCCGCACCGTTAATTGTGCCTGCATAGACTTCATCGCCCCTGGTTTTTTCCACGGGCATCGATTCGCCCGTAATTGAGGCTTGATTCACGGCGCTGTAGCCTTCAATAATTATTGCATCGGTGGGGATGATTTCTCCGGGCTTGACTAAAATACGATCGCCAATTGCCAATTTGTCGATCGCAATTTCTCGCTCTCCATCGTACATTAGCACCCGCGCAGTATCCGCAGTCAAGCTCATCAAACTGCGAATACTCCGTTCAGTCCGCTGCATAGCATAACCTTCCAGCGCGCCGCTAATTGCAAAGATTAAAATTAAAACAGCACCGTCCACAATTAAATGATATTCTCGCCGCCACAGCCCCAAACCGGCCGCGCCCAAAGCAGCAACAATCATCAACAAATCTACATCTAATTCGCGTTCTTCAAATAGCGTAGTCAACCCTTCGCGGGTGCTGGAATAGCCGCCGATTACGTAAGCAGCGGGCAATATTAACACCGCTAAGCCCAGCCAACCGACTTGTAGGGCGATCGAACCCAAAATTACTAGAATTCCGCACAGGGCGGCAGTCACAGCATCGGGATGTTCTTCGGCGAGGCGCGACAGGCGAGAAATGGGGAGGGAATTGGGAGTCATTGGAGAAGTTTGATTTGGTAGAATGACTCCTGCATCGTAAACCTTGACATTAATGTCAATGTCAAGCTTTTAATCTAAATTCCCTGCTGGTAGCCCAAGGGCACTGCGGTTTCCTGTATTTCGGGCGATCGCAAATCGCGATCGACTGTCGGTAAGGTCGATCGCACTTCAAACAAACTCTACCCTGAAATCTATCCCAATCGGGCCATCAATTCATCAGTCGATAACTGAGGCAATTCTTCCAACAACAACGTCAATTCTGTCATAGGTAAAGCCAACAAATTCGCAACCAGTGTAGGTAAACTCTCGCTAGATTGATTTAACCGCAGTGCTAAGACATTCTCTGCTAACAACCTCACCGCTTCTTGCTTGCCCGCCGCATCCACCGCGAGCATAGATATTCCCAGTAAAATCACCGTAAACTCGGCAGCCGGTATCCTGGACACGGGAGAGAAAAACGCTATCATCAGCGAATCTAACTCTCCAAATCTCGCGCGCATAAAATTCTCTAAAATTAAGCGCTGTTGTTCTTGTCTTCCTCGCTCTAATCCTCGCTCTAATCCTTGTTCGATACCTTGTTCGATACCTTGTTCCTGTGCCGCTTGTAACTGTTCTTGAAAAAGAGGTGCGATAGTCATAATTAACTCCCGGTCTTCTGTTTCTATGGGCTGTTCTAAATCTGCTACTAGGTTTGATTGCAGTCGATATAGCAATTCTAACGTATTAGTTCGCAGGGGATTGTCTGTCGCTAAGGCGCTTAACTCGGCAACAGCTCTTTCCTGCACCTTTCCTTTGCCCAAAATCCTTAGCCACAAGGTTTCGGGAGTTTTTGGCAACTGATGAATCACCACAATTGCCGATCGCATAGATTCCCCCAAAAAATAAATTCCGGGCATCCAATTGGGCTCATCTGGTTGTGCGCGAAACCCGTTTAACAGCGATTCTGACGCTGTGGGAGTGAGAATCCACAATTTCGGAAAATCATTTTCGTTAACTCGAATATTGTCTCTTCTGGCTTCTCGCTCTAATTCGCTCTGAATATCAAACAATTTGCTGATGCAACCGACAACTTCCCTGATAGTTACCGGGTTGCGAAATGGTTCAAAAATTGCCGTCGCAGTTGCTAGTCTTCCCAATAATCCTAAGTTTTCGATATGTTCTGGGATTGTGTTTTCATAGGTAAAGTAAACATCGATTTCGCGCACTTCGGAAGTGACATCGCGACCGATATTGACTGTTCCTAATGGAGACAGCATCTCTTCTAGGTATTCTTTGGCAAAGCGATCGTGAATTAATCGCGTCATTGGGTTTATTTTTTTGATTTTATCTTGACTGCACGAGTTAATTTTATCATACTTTTAAGCAATATTTGACCAGTTTTAGGGATTATTAATAAAGCGAAATATCTGGTTTGTATAAGTTATTTTATTGTTAGTATTAAATTAATAAAGAGCCGATTTTCAGATATTTATTTTCATTTCGAGGCACGAAGCAATCGCAAATACTTAGATTGCTTCGTGCCTCGAAATGACACTTATAGACGTTTATTATTTTGAACAATTACAATTAAACGTTATTATATAAAAATTACTTTGCATAACCCCGCGCCGGACACGGCAATGCCGTTTTTCTACAGATATTTGGTACAATTTAGAATATTTAGTCCTCGTTTTCAGAATTGGTATGATGCAGCAACAATATCTGACAATCAAACAACTTACTGAAGCGGTAAAAGGCACAATTACGCCTCGGATGGTGCGGCACTATCACGCTTTGGGGCTGCTTTCTCCGCCAGTGCGATCGACCTCTAACTACAGACTGTACACCCGCAGCGACGTGCAAAGACTCCAAAGAATCGTCGCACTCAAGCAGCAAGGCTTTCAACTGTCTCACATCCGCAAACTTCTAGAAACAGACGCTGAGGCTTCCGCAGACGCGGTGATGGCGACTCTCCAACAGCAATATCTGTCGGTAATTCAGCAGATTGTGCGCCTGCGAGAAACGGCATCAGCACTCGAAGGATTGCTGGGACGGGATATCTCCTGTCAAGCGGTACAAGCGAGCGCACTGGCTCAATTGAGGGTGTTGGAGGCGGAAACTGAGGGGGGTTTGGGACAGTTGGAACAACTTTGGGATGCTTGGGATGCGGGGGCGCACACTCACCCGGAGGCGTTTGCTGAGTCATTGCAGCATTTGTTGCCGGATTTGACCGATCGCTCGGAAATTGAGGTAGACTTGCTGTCAAAATTGGTGTTAGCATCCGGAGATTGTTCGCTGCTGCCGTTTGTGAAGTTGAGCGAAACGGCGATTAAATCGGCGCGGTTGGCTTTGAAAAATCGGTGTCAAATTGTGGCTGACGTGCCTCCTGTTTTTGCGGCTTTGGATGGCACAAGATTGACACATTTGGGAACAAGTATTACAACTTTAATTGACGACCCGCACATCAATGCTGCGGCGGAAGCTGAACAGGAATTCTGGCACGAGCGCGAGTGGTTTGAAAAGTTGTTGAAATTGGAACCAGGATGTATATTAGTAGTAGGATATGCGCCGTCTGTGCTGATGGCGGTTTGCGATGCGATCGCGAACGGGCAACTACAACCGGCTTTGGTAATTGGAATGCCGATCGGCTTCAGTCATGCTCCGGTGGCGAAACGTCGGTTAGTGCGATCGGGAATTCCTTATATTACGACGGTGGGGACTTTTGGCGGCGGCTTGTTGGCGGCGGTTGCTTTGAATGCTTTGGTTGAGTCTTTGATTGCAAAGCCGAATTGTCATTGTCATCTCAAGTGAAGATGGGATTTAGGTTTATTGTGGCTTAATTTGTATTTTGCTGCTTGATCTCAATTCCGGGTGCGCCACAATGATATCAAATCCGCGCTTCATCGTCCGTCCCGGTAAAGTGGAGTCAAGCTGCAAACAAGTATCAGCGCAATTTTCAGTTTTTCAACTCACACTCAACAATCATGTCTGAGTGCAAGCGGAAATGACATCATAGCCGATTTAGTTTCAATCTTTGATAGGGATTTAGGTTTTTTGCAGCGCTTGTACTTTGTTTCAATCCCCGATCGGGATTTATGGTTTTTCTCGCTACATTGTCCGAGGCGAAAGCCTTCCAATAAAGGGCTTCAACCCACTTTCCGCAGGTCTTAACATAAAATCTGGAATTTTTGGCTGAAAAATGGCTATCTTCCCTTCTCTACAAGCGTTATAGTCACTGCATAGAAATATTGATTTTCGTTGAAAATTATTTTTGTACGATCGATTTTTTTTACTTCTTAAGAACATTTATCAAATTAAATCTCTAGAATGACGTTTGATCGTCAAAATACTTTTAACCGTGTTAAGAAGTGCGGAATGTGGGTTTCAAGCCTTATATCGGGAAATAGGGTTTTTCCGGCATCGCTCGTGGCAATGTGTCAGCGGCAATCATGTGTTTCAATCCCTGATAGGGTTTTAGGGTTTTTCCGGCGTAAGCCGGAGAATTTAGCAGGCGCAGATATTCTCTGTTTCAATCCCTGATAGGGTTTTAGGGTTTTTCCGGCTGCAATTTGCTACTTGCTCTGGATGCAAACTCGACGTTTCAATCCCTGATAGGGTTTTAGGGTTTTTCCGGCATTATGACTCTCCTGAGAATCTCCGTCCCCGTTTATCGGAAAGTTTCAATCCCTGATAGGGTTTTAGGGTTTTTCCGGCTGAGCAGCTTGAAGCAGCAGAACACCAAAACGAAGGTATTAGTTTCAATCCCTGATAGGGTTTTAGGGTTTTTCCGGCTTAAGTTTTTAGGCGTGGAAGAATTGGATAGGATAATTGTTTCAATCCCTGATAGGGTTTTAGGGTTTTTCCGGCAACTTAGAAATCAGAGAAGGATTTGCTTATTCGGCGTTTCAATCCCTGATAGGGTTTTAGGGTTTTTCCGGCTTCAATGCGGTGTATATGTTTGGTCGGATTCAGGGTTTCAATCCCTGATAGGGTTTTAGGGTTTTTCCGGCTAGAAGGTCAAACTTTTCAGCTTTGTTATATTAATCGTTTCAATCCCTGATAGGGTTTTAGGGTTTTTCCGGCTCGCAAGCTCGGCCAATATCCCCACCAATCCGCTTCAAAAGTTTCAATCCCTGATAGGGTTTTAGGGTTTTTCCGGCTGGAGACCCTAGCAGCAACGCCGAAGCGATGGCATTGAGTTTCAATCCCTGATAGGGTTTTAGGGTTTTTCCGGCGTGGATGCTAGCACGATCGAAACACAGGCAACTTTCCACAGTTTCAATCCCTGATAGGGTTTTAGGGTTTTTCCGGCTAGTGCGATCGATATCACAGCAAGCACTGCTGTAGTTTCAATCCCTGATAGGGTTTTAGGGTTTTTCCGGCACGACTAAAAAATCAGCTAATAACTAAGCCTCAAAGTTTCAATCCCTGATAGGGTTTTAGGGTTTTTCCGGCTTGGCTTTCTTCTATTATGAAAGGAGCAATTTAATGTCTGTTTCAATCCCTGATAGGGTTTTAGGGTTTTTCCGGCTCACTTTTGCTATCACTGATGGCATAATAACTGAGTTTCAATCCCTGATAGGGTTTTAGGGTTTTTCCGGCGTTTTTGGCGCCGGCTTGGCACCTTGGGCTGCTCGAACGTTTCAATCCCTGATAGGGTTTTAGGGTTTTTCCGGCCTTGGAAAATTAGAATCTGCTATCGACTGTTTTGATGGGTTTCAATCCCTGATAGGGTTTTAGGGTTTTTCCGGCTGTGGAAATCAATGATTAGTCCATTGCCGTGTTTGGTTTCAATCCCTGATAGGGTTTTAGGGTTTTTCCGGCGCAGAATTATCTCGCCGCTGTCAACAGTTGCGATTGCGGTTTGTTTCAATCCCTGATAGGGTTTTAGGGTTTTTCCGGCAGGTTTTGGGTAAAGACTTTGGATTTTTAACTTTGTTTCAATCCCTGATAGGGTTTTAGGGTTTTTCCGGCGCTCTCTGATATCAGCGACAATTGCGGGAAGATCACACCACAAGTTTCAATCCCTGATAGGGTTTTAGGGTTTTTCCGGCTCAGGCTCGTAGCGTCCGATCGCTTCTAATATTTGTTTCAATCCCTGATAGGGTTTTAGGGTTTTTCCGGCTCGATCAAGGCGACGCCTGCATCGACTTGCACAGTTTCAATCCCTGATAGGGTTTTAGGGTTTTTCCGGCATGAGATCGTGGTAAGTGGTAAGTTTGAAATCGATGTTTCAATCCCTGATAGGGTTTTAGGGTTTTTCCGGCGCAATTAAACTCGCAACAATTAGCTAGCGCTCAGCAATTAGTTTCAATCCCTGATAGGGTTTTAGGGTTTTTCCGGCGGCATAACCAGGGCGCAGCCTTTGCAAGTGTTTGCCTAGTTTCAATCCCTGATAGGGTTTTAGGGTTTTTCCGGCGCGTTGATAGCCGCTGTATACTCCGGATCTCGCGTGTTTCAATCCCTGATAGGGTTTTAGGGTTTTTCCGGCTATATCGACCATATTCCACGCGCTAGCAGTGTTTCAATCCCTGATAGGGTTTTAGGGTTTTTCCGGCTATAGTTAGATAAGCAAACAAAAGAAACGAGAGGTTTCAATCCCTGATAGGGTTTTAGGGTTTTTCCGGCTCTTCAGCGGCGTGTTTTTGCTGCCTTAGCTGTTCAGTTTCAATCCCTGATAGGGTTTTAGGGTTTTTCCGGCCTTTAATCATTATCAAAGCCCTGTCGGTTTTCCATTGTTTCAATCCCTGATAGGGTTTTAGGGTTTTTCCGGCTAATACTGAAATCATAGCACAAGATATTCAGTAAAGTTTCAATCCCTGATAGGGTTTTAGGGTTTTTCCGGCTCTAAAGGCAAGCTTGCGATTAGGCAGATCGGAGTTTCAATCCCTGATAGGGTTTTAGGGTTTTTCCGGCCTTCAGCCAAAGCCTTGCTTGTATCGGTTTATTATCAAATGTTTCAATCCCTGATAGGGTTTTAGGGTTTTTCCGGCGTTAGAGCAAGCAGGAATCGGAGTTCGATCGGCTCAGGTTTCAATCCCTGATAGGGTTTTAGGGTTTTTCCGGCTTCTTAAATTAGTCCAGTCAATTATCCAGTGAGCGTTTCAATCCCTGATAGGGTTTTAGGGTTTTTCCGGCAGGGTGTCAAGGGTATCCGGATTAATTCCCAGAATTCCCAGTTTCAATCCCTGATAGGGTTTTAGGGTTTTTCCGGCGCGCGATCGCCATTGCCGAAACCGCCAAACCGCCAGTTTCAATCCCTGATAGGGTTTTAGGGTTTTTCCGGCGGATCTTTTCTCTGGTAGTTAACATCAATTTTTCTGTTTCAATCCCTGATAGGGTTTTAGGGTTTTTCCGGCAGTGGAATGCCTTGTGTACAAGCGACTATTGCCAGGTTTCAATCCCTGATAGGGTTTTAGGGTTTTTCCGGCATTCAACGGTCACGCCGGATGATTTATGGTTAGCTTGTGTTTCAATCCCTGATAGGGTTTTAGGGTTTTTCCGGCGCTAACGCCTCAAGAGTATCAGAACTGGCTTAGTTTCAATCCCTGATAGGGTTTTAGGGTTTTTCCGGCGCTCTGTACCAACTTCTCGATCTGTACATCGGTTTTATGTTTCAATCCCTGATAGGGTTTTAGGGTTTTTCCGGCACTTTATGTCCGGGAGAATCTAAAAAGTTTTTTGTTTCAATCCCTGATAGGGTTTTAGGGTTTTTCCGGCTTAAAGCAGAATTCCACAACTAGGACGAGCTTTATGTTTCAATCCCTGATAGGGTTTTAGGGTTTTTCCGGCTTATGGCGTAAGTGCTTGGGTTATTAGTTGAACCGTTTCAATCCCTGATAGGGTTTTAGGGTTTTTCCGGCCACTTGTGTCCAGTTCGCCTCTTCGGTAAGGAGCAGGTTTCAATCCCTGATAGGGTTTTAGGGTTTTTCCGGCGAAATCGTCCCAGAAGAAGAAGCAGATTCTAAAATTTGGTTTCAATCCCTGATAGGGTTTTAGGGTTTTTCCGGCCAGCCGGAGTAAAATTTGTCTGGGCTTCAATCATGCACGTTTCAATCCCTGATAGGGTTTTAGGGTTTTTCCGGCTCAATATGTTCAAATTGCACTGAATAACAATCCTTCGGTTGTTTCAATCCCTGATAGGGTTTTAGGGTTTTTCCGGCTTTTAGAATCTGCTAATTCAGCAATATACCGGGTTTCAATCCCTGATAGGGTTTTAGGGTTTTTCCGGCTCAAGGTTATGAAAAGGTAAAAGCTCTGGCAAGTTACGTTTCAATCCCTGATAGGGTTTTAGGGTTTTTCCGGCCATGTCTGTGCCATTAAAAGCAATAAGAGAAGAACTTGTTTCAATCCCTGATAGGGTTTTAGGGTTTTTCCGGCTCAAGTCAGCGGCGCCGCCAAAAGATCCGGACAGTTGGCAAACTCCCGTTTCAATCCCTGATAGGGTTTTAGGGTTTTTCCGGCCAGGCTGCAATTGCCATATCGGATTTAAGAGTAAAGTTTCAATCCCTGATAGGGTTTTAGGGTTTTTCCGGCATTCCGAACAATTCTGCGCTCACAGCTTAGCAGTTTTGGTTTCAATCCCTGATAGGGTTTTAGGGTTTTTCCGGCTCGGGAAAATATTCAATATATCGTACGCCCGATTCACTATCAGTTTCAATCCCTGATAGGGTTTTAGGGTTTTTCCGGCTAATAACGCAATAACAGGCGAGGCTAATTGGATTGGTTTCAATCCCTGATAGGGTTTTAGGGTTTTTCCGGCTCTAGTCAGCAAAATTAGCTAATAGATAAATATGGGTTTCAATCCCTGATAGGGTTTTAGGGTTTTTCCGGCCCGCAGAACGAGCAGCAAAGGAGCCGCGCCCAGGTTTCAATCCCTGATAGGGTTTTAGGGTTTTTCCGGCCAGCCTAAGAGTTTTTCGCTGATGTGGGGGTGCTTGTTTCAATCCCTGATAGGGTTTTAGGGTTTTTCCGGCGCTCGATCGATTCGGCTAGAGCCGGGAGATTACTTCGAGGAGTTTCAATCCCTGATAGGGTTTTAGGGTTTTTCCGGCTTTGTAATTTCATTGTTAATCCTAAGTTTTAAATCATTAGGTTTCAATCCCTGATAGGGTTTTAGGGTTTTTCCGGCTGTGGATGTGCCATTAATTGTCCATCAAACGATCGGTTTCAATCCCTGATAGGGTTTTAGGGTTTTTCCGGCTATACACCACTTGTGGGTGTATAAATAAATTGTCCATCCGTTTCAATCCCTGATAGGGTTTTAGGGTTTTTCCGGCTGGAAGGGTAGAGGATGCAAAAGAAGTCACTATGAATGTTTCAATCCCTGATAGGGTTTTAGGGTTTTTCCGGCGAAAGCGAGCCATTTGAAAGCCCAATAGCTACCTTGTACGTTTCAATCCCTGATAGGGTTTTAGGGTTTTTCCGGCGTAGCCGGATGGTTTGTTGGCTCAGCGTCGGGCTTGTTTCAATCCCTGATAGGGTTTTAGGGTTTTTCCGGCCCCAGTGGTTGCAGCGGTTGCTAATGTATTGAAAGGTTTCAATCCCTGATAGGGTTTTAGGGTTTTTCCGGCTCAGTCCGGCTTCAGCAATCTGACCTTGAATTTTAGCGTTTCAATCCCTGATAGGGTTTTAGGGTTTTTCCGGCCGTGTTCAATGTATCGTATTGGTCCAGACAATAGTTTCAATCCCTGATAGGGTTTTAGGGTTTTTCCGGCTCGTTGCCGATTTACGATCGCCTACCAGTGTAAACAGTTTCAATCCCTGATAGGGTTTTAGGGTTTTTCCGGCATAAATATTTAAATAATTATTGCACATTTGCCTTTTTTGCGTTTCAATCCCTGATAGGGTTTTAGGGTTTTTCCGGCTCGATTTAGAATCGATTTAGAATCGATTCGTATAGTTTCAATCCCTGATAGGGTTTTAGGGTTTTTCCGGCGCAAACAAAGTCTCCCTTCTGTCAATAAAAATGTGTTTCAATCCCTGATAGGGTTTTAGGGTTTTTCCGGCGCAAAAGCGCAACTGGTTGCGCTTCTTGCAGAGAATATGTTTCAATCCCTGATAGGGTTTTAGGGTTTTTCCGGCAATAAGCCTTTCCATTCTCGCGCTTTAACTTCAAGTTTCAATCCCTGATAGGGTTTTAGGGTTTTTCCGGCCCGAAGCTGCTTATTTTCCTTCATGGAAGAAAGGGGAAGATGTTTCAATCCCTGATAGGGTTTTAGGGTTTTTCCGGCTGGATTTTAGGCGACGGGTGGGCAATTAAAAGCAATTGTTTCAATCCCTGATAGGGTTTTAGGGTTTTTCCGGCGGCCCGTTGCAGAAGCCTTGCTGTATTTGGTTTTCAAGGTTCAGTTCCGTGAATCTAAAACAAAAGTACCATTTGGGCCTTCGACTTGTCAATACCGAATTTTTCATATTCACTCCAAAGCGTTATCCTATAATACTTTCAGATTTTCCGTGAATCGTTTTTTGAGACAGAGAGCCTCAAACTCTTGCAGCACACACATTGTAGCCCCAAAATTTAACACCTCGATTTTTACAGCTACCGATTCACGGATTTTCCCCCCAAAACACACATCAACCCGATCACCACTTCCCCAGCGACCCCCAAACACCACCCGAAATTACCCCCCAAATCGCCCCCAAACCAGCCCCCACTAGCGCACCCACGACAGGAGCCAACTGCACCGACACCCCACCGCTCAGAGCCGGAAACACCGCACACACGATCGCCCCCAACAAAGCACCCGCAAAAGTCCCCAAAAAACTACCCCAAATTGAACCTAAAGCCGCACCGCGCATTCCCGAAGGCTGAAACGACACAGGTAACTTCGGCGCAAACCCGCAAACACCCAAGAAAGTCCCTGAAACGATACCCCCAATCGCACCCACACCCGCCGCCACGATCGCCACACCAAACAACAAACCCCCAAACTCGATCGCCGGCCGCATCTGCCCGTTATACTGCTGCCAAACCACCCACCCAATCCCCAGCAAAACACCAGCCCAAGTCCCCAAAAACGCTCCCCAAACCGCTCCCAAAAATGCCCCCCGCCGGCCCCACACTCTCCCGATCGGCAGCGCCAGAGGAGGCCCAAAACTTGCCCAAATACAGCCCCATGCAGCACCAACCCCCGCGCCACAGCCGATCGCCTGCCCGATCGCCGGATTGCCATTAATCGCCCCAGACACCGCACCCGCGATCGCCGCCAACAAAAAAGCCCCCCAAGTCGCCCCCGCCAAAACTCCCCCCCACTTGCGCCAAATCTGGTTCGGCGACAAAGTGAAAATACCCCACATCATCCCAAAAAAACTGCCCCAAATCGAACCGACAATGATTGCGCCCAAAATCGGGCCGCCACCTTCAGCAATTACCGAAGCTATCGCCACCCCCGCAGCCAAACACAAACTACCCCAAACACCGCCCCAAGCAGCATCCTGAACAATACGCTCAAACTTGCTAGGGGGAATCTGAGGCGCCGGAGTCCGACTCCGAGAAGGAATCGGTAGCATCGGCAGTTGATAGTTGCCCAGTTGGCGCGGCAGCCCCGTTGAGGGGTGTTGTCTGCGCACTGCGGTCTCCCTCACGACGGGCGGTGGTTGGGGCTTTTTACGCTTGGTTTTGGCTGGCTGCAAGTGCAATCCGTTGCTGACAGCCTGCCGCGAAGGAAACGGATCGCGGCCTTGGAGGAGTTTTGCCCGATCGCACCAAGGGCACCGACTCTGATGATTTCCGTATTTGTGCTGAGAGTTTTTGCTGCAAGTAATTAGGGAATCTTCCGCTTCCCGAAGCGCATTCACCCAAGTTTTCGCATCCGGGCGCGCCGACGGATTGCCGTGTCCTTCCTCAAAACAGCGGACAAACATCTGCCGCAGCCGCGGATGCAGCATCTCGAAGGGTGGCGCTGCGGGCATCGGGCGGTAGGGTATCCGCTTGGTACCGCTGGGAAAATGACCCGATCGAATTCTCGCTTCCAGAGACGGCGGTTCGTCGCTACCGAGATAAACTCCCGAAAACGGGTGCGTACCTTCCATCAACAATTGAAAAATTAGTACCCCTAAACCGAACAAATCGTGCTCTGGAGTTCGATCGATATCGCGGAAAGTCTGGCCCTGCAATTCCGGCGGCGTAAACTCGGGTTTCCCCACCGGACACCGATAAACGTAACCAGTATAAGGATCGCGCACTTGAAACGAATCGGTATCTACCAGCGTTACCAACGCCGTATCGGTGACTAGAATATTCGACTCGTTCACGTCCCCAATCACGTAACCCCTGACGTGGAGGGCATTTACCGCCGAGGCGAGATTTCTGGCGGTGCGGTGGAGGTAAAGATAGTTAAATAGGGGTTTTTGTTCGCGCCTGGTTTTGGGAGTGTAGAAAGTGTGTATCGGTAAGGCTTTCTTGACGCGCGGCATCACAAAGCCGACGATTTTTTCGCGCCCGCCGACAGTATGTAGCAAATCGAGCGGCCAAGCTATTGAGGCGTGTCCCGGTTCCGCGATCGGCGCATCCGGCGGCATACTAAACATGACAGTGAGTTTGTCGCCGTCTTCGTCTGTCGGTTTGTGGTAGATTTTTGCTACAAGGGACGAGTCTTGGGCGATCGGGTAGATGCGACCTTCACCGCCGCTGGCGATCGCGCTGTTGCTGTCGATCGCAATCAGTTGTCCGCTAAATTGGCGCTGCAACTGCATAGAATTCCGTTAGGGGATAGAGGATTTGGAAGTCAACAGCACTCAATACATTTGACCTGTAAAACAACCATTATAAGGTTCGATCGTTCGGACGGAGAGTCCGCATCCAATGAGAGAGGACTCTCCGTCGGAACGATCGAACCAATTTTATTGTGGTTGTTTGTGGGATGAGCCCGAAAGCCCGTCCTGGAAAACTCAGCAACATATAAGATGCCTGTTCCACAATAGTTCAATTTTGCAATTGTGCTGAGAGTCGATCGGCATCGATTCCCATGTCTCGGAGTCTTGATTCTAAGGCTTGCGATCGCGATCGTTCTTGTTCCAGCAGCATTTGCGGCTTGTTCGGCCCGCGCCTCGGCTTGCTGGATCGGTCGATCGAGTTCCCCAAAATCCACAAACTGTTCTTGGTTAGCCCCGAACATTTCCAGTTTTGTTTCTGGTAATTGAAACCGCACTCCCAGTCTCGAACCGATCCAACCGTCCATTTGTTCGTTAGCGAAGCCCTCGAAGAGGATCGCTTCAAATTACGAATCAACCAGCAACCATCCTGTCAGTTCTAAGGTTTGCGGGTCGTACAAATAATATTCTTCCACACCGTAGCGTTCGTAAAATTGAAATTTTTAAATCATCGGAGTAAGACGATTTCCCGGCGACCAAATTTCAAAAGCGACTTGCGGTGCAATATTCCCTTCATTCCACTGTTGGTAAGAACCTCGATATCCTTTTGGTCTGCCAAAAACTGCCATCACATCTGGTGCTTGGCAAAGTTTATTATTTCCTTCCACCGGATACCAAACCAAGTCACCTGCTACAAAAACATTCG
This sequence comes from Microcoleus sp. BM001215392, assembly GCF_036700185.1. NCBI lineage: Bacteria > Bacillati > Cyanobacteriota > Cyanophyceae > Oscillatoriales > Microcoleaceae > Microcoleus > Microcoleus sp. BM001215392. The sequence goes on from NZ_JAUBOJ010000039.1 coordinate 14,420, forward strand.
GGTCATTTGCAAACAGCAATTCTAAGTTTTCTTTGATCCAAACGATTAATCTAAACTGATCTGTATTGTTTGATATCGGTTCGCCGTTATCGTCGGGGTAGATGACATTTGATTTTTCGGGAGATTGCAGTTTTGTAACCATTGCTGTTTTCCCCATTTTTTTTATGAGTTAATTTTAGTTTACCGAGAAACTTTGGTCTGAAGCCTCCCCCTAAACGGGGGAAATCAAACAAAATGATTCATTGCTGCAATCCTCTGCTATCGATGGAAGAGGTAGCTGTCAACTGTCACAGGTCAACTGTCACAGGTCAACTGATGAACCGATCGCCTGCTTCCTCTTCCAGTTCGTCAACTGCGGTTGTGATGAAGTTATCCACCAACCAGTCCCGCGTGCGCGAGAAATTGCTCTGCAACTCTAGGTAATGACTGCCTAATTTTGCCTTAAAGTCTTTGGGAAAAATCTCTTTAGCTACTAAAAGATTTTTCCAGCGAGTTAGCTCCTTGGCGTTGCGTTCGGGAAAACGGTTGTACAAATAGTCGATCGCGATCGCCTCTAGAATATCTGCACCGAGGATTTCCCGCCGTTTTAGCTCGTTTTCCGCCGCATTTTTCGGCTGTTGAGTTCCCTCTAGGTGTGCGCCGACAGTTGTTGCAATCGACTGCTGGATCGGCCAGTTTCCCGCACGAAATAAATCGCGATCGAACTCCAAGTAAATCGCGCCAAACAAAGCTTCAAAACTCTCGGATAAAAATCTATTGTACTCGCTGCTATCTGTTACTAGAAGCAACTCGCTGCACCAACAGAGTTCGTTCAATTTAAAATTACAAGCTAATTCTGCCAGTTTTTCCGGTTCTGCTAAACTCATTTTTAAGTTGGAGATAGCCTCCGCATCTAGCTGGGGATATTCGCGGTAGAGGTAATCGGTAACAACAGCACCGAAAATCGCTGCGCCTAGGAGTGACAGCCGTTTGTGCTTCACATCTTGCTCGGATGCAGAGTGGTAGGAAGGACGGCTCAAGGCGATTTCCAACAGTTGGGTTTCCCCAAAGTCCGAAAGGTCGATCGCGGCTTTGACTGCTTCAACATCTACCTGTTTAATTTTTCTATGTTCTAATTCTTCTTCATATTTACCCCATTTTTCCAACCAATCACCGCCTGCATCTTCCACATATAAATCAACAAAATCTACCCCGTTATTTATCCAATCATCCTGCATTTTTCTGGCAGCTTCCAGTTCTTCTAATACTTTTTGTAAGTTGTTTTCAACGGTGCTTGTACCTTGTACTGTCATAGTATTGATTTTGATGTAATTTGATTTTATTTCCAACAACTTCACCACGATTCAATCAAATCTCTCTTCAATTTATCCCGAGTTGCTAGTTCTTGCACTCTGATTGATTGTTTTGATAAATATTCTCGTTGCTTAGCGAAGAATTTCCCAGCATCTCTATCTTTCGGAGGGTGCACTCAGATGGCACTTTACCGCTATTGATTGCTGCGGTAAACCTGGACATTGCTTAACATTCGTATCGATCGCCTGTTGCCGCAGTTTGCCAGACACCTCCGGAAAACAGAAAATTGCAGGAAATATCTTGACGCAGCCTGTCCTTTTGCCTGAAGCAGTCTGAGGTTTAGGTTGGTCGCCTTGTCTGGAATTATGCAATATGCGAGTTATTCAAAATTTCTTGTTCACCGAGTTTTTAGCAGTCGAAGTATTCTCAGCAGCAGATCGGGTGAATTTATGGGAATTTGAGGTAACGACCTGCGGGCAAATTATCACTATTATATAATGCAATGTTAACTAACTGGTTCAGGAAATTTGCATCTTTCGTATCATAACTTAAAAATAGTCCTCTGTCAATCCCCCAACCTTGAAGAGTTTGTTGCCATTTTTGATATTTTTGTTCTGAAAATTCATCAGAAAGAGTAGTGACTTGAATGCAGAGGGGCTGCTGTTGGCGGTTGCTGACGATCGAATCGGTAGCCATAGAAAGATCGGCTACATAGCGATACAAAACACTGCCTTGGCGTTCGACTATCCGGGCGGCGATCGCACGAATGACGCGATCGTCACCCGGATCGAATTTACCCGCCTTGAGTTTTTGTTTCCAGATATAAAATTTGCGATCGTTTTCACTCAGCCATTTAGGAAATAAATAACTATACCAATACCTTTCACCAGGAGTCATTAACTCAAACGCCGCTTGTCGTTCTCTTTCCGAAGGTAGAGATTGAACCGCCAGCCAAACCTGAGAATCTCGGATAAGCTGTAGCAAAAAAGCCATCACAAATTTTTTAGCAGTTAGCGAACCGGGTCTAACATCTTTCACCCAGCGATTGATTTCATCCAATCTTCTCGCCAAACTCGGATCTATTGGATCTGCTGCGCTAATCAGGGAGTTGAGCTTATCCTTAATCTCTTGTGCTTGCAAGTGACGACCTACTGTACAGATTAAACCAGAATTGTTGACACCTCGATTTTATTATAGAACCGTGCCAATTTTTCGCTGCTCGCTCGGTTGAACGTATTAGACTTGTTGCAAAATTAAAAATGGGGAAGTTTTAACCCCAACTAAACGCCGATTGACGCAGATAACTGTTCGCTGTAATCGATTAATTTGAAATTTTACTTTACATCGGAACTCGCAAAACTTGCTAACAATAATGTTAAATCATCATCGGTGCGTTCGGACACGCGGGGCGATCGCAAAAACGACTCTAACTGCTCTTTTGCATCCGCATCTTCCTTCGCTTCGCCCGAAAACCGAAACAACGGCGCAAAAAACGGCCCGTGGGGCGTACCTTCGGGGATTTTGAGAGCTAGCATTTGCAAGCCGTCGGAAAACACCGCCAAGTGCCGCAGCGGTTCCCGCATTACCTGAAATTGCGCTGTTTCGATCGCCTGAGGCGAAATCAAAAATATGGTTTCATTGATATATTCGCCGCAGGGAGGTACAGTCAGGGCGATCGCATTTCCCGCACTATCACCCGCCACCGCCGCACCATCGCCAATTTGAGCAACCGCGATCAATTCCGGCGTAGCCACAACCGCAATTAAAGTGCAAGCTAAATCCCTCGCCGCCACTTCGCGGGTGGCGGCTTCCGCTTCCACAGCCGCCCGCGCAACTTGCAGAGAATCTGTGAAAAATACCTGCCATTCCTCATCACTTTCAGGCTGCAAATCCTGTTGACAAATCGTTTCCACAACCGCTTCCACAGCAATTTTTGCCCCCACTTCTGCCAGTGCAGCCGAACCCGCGCCGTCAGCCACTGCTGCCACCAAAACACCGTTAGACAAGACGCGCCAACAGTGGGCATCTTGACAGGGTTGCGATCGTTTTTCGTGGCTCGTACCAGTCACCGATGCCGCTACAACTTGCCAATTAAATAATGAATTATCCATTAATAACTCTTGTATTCAAAACTTCGTAAATTCAAAACTTAGTGTGGGCGATGGATACCTTACCGCTTACATGGGGAGGAGAGGAGAGGGCGGGTTTTGCCATTTTTTTAGTCATTTGTATCATAAATCCTTCGCTAAACCCGCCCCTACAAAATGCCAACTGCCAACTGCCAACTGCCAACTGCCAACTGCCAACTGCCAACTAACAACTGCCAACTGTCAACTGTCAACTGTCAACTGACTAAACAGTTCCCCATCCGGGCGGTGGAAGTGCTACTTGTTCGTCAATTTTTGAGTGAGAAACTCTCTGCATACTAGCCGACAGCCAGATGAACATCTCTCGAAAATCTAATCCTCTCAATTTTACAGGAGTGCGCTCGACAATTTGCGCCAAACGCGAGATATTAGCACCTTCGACTCCGACTGCAAAAAAAGCCACGCGCTTGTTAGTTTCTTCCTCTTTAATTCGCTGCGCTGCTATTTCCACCACATCGTCCGATTCGCCTTGCGGTTCGCCGTCGGTAATCATAAATACCCACGGGCGATAATAGGTAATCCCGTTGTTGCGATATTCCGATTTGCGGGCGGCGATGGTGTCTAGTGCTAGCTGAATGCCTGCTCCCATGTGGGTTTGTCCTTGAGCTGTCAGCAGCGGTGTCTCGAACTGATCGGCGGTCACGAATTCTTGCACGACTTTGATATTATTGTCAAATGAAATAATCGCGACTTCGACTCGCTTTTTAGCTAGTTCGTCTTTAATTAAATCATTCCTAAAAACTTCCAGCCCCTCATTCAAGGCATCTATGGGTGCGCCTTGCATGGAGCCGGAGGTGTCCAGCAGGAGGACGCAGGGACACCGGGGCTCTGGGTTTTCGGCAAATTCTACGGCTTCGTCTAGTCTCATGGTTCAGGATTGACCTTGGAGTGGCTCGGTTTTTAGCATTGTTACTTTACTCTATCAACTCAGTAACATATTTAAGTGCAACTTGCTAGGGCGATCGCATTTTACCATTTCAGTGAAATATCAGCATCAAATATCGGTGTCAAATATCAGAAGGGCGATTCACGCTCCCGATAGCTTCGCTGGCGCGTGCTTTTGTTCATCCGCCCTCATCCGCGTACCCTTCAAGAAGGCGAAGCGCCTACATCTACGGTCAAAAAAACAAATTCATTCTTGTCTGTGCTAATATAGACTAATAGTATTCCTGCAAAATAAGGATAAATCTTATGATTGCAACAGTCACACAAAAATTGACCTTTGACCAATTCCTTGTAGAATGTCCAGAAGATGGACTCTATGAACTGGTAAATGGAGAAATTGTAGAAATGAATGCCACCAGAAATCATGATGATGTTGCCGATTTCAGTGCTGACTCGTTTAAAAATGAAATTCAACGCCTTAGCTTAAATTATGTTGTGAAGAATACAGCAGTTATCAGAACTGTAAGTAAAGCTGGAATTGAACAAGGCAGAAAACCTGATGTAAGTGTAGTCGATCGCGATTTGTGGCGATCGAACCGTTCTGCTTATTCAGCCTTACAAGAACCAATTCAATTGGCAGTAGAAGTAACCTCGACAAATTGGGATGACGATTACATAGACAAATTGGATGAGTATCAGCGCCTCGGGATTCCTGAGTATTGGATTGTCGATTATTTAGCAATTGGCAGTAGGGAATTTTTGGGTAATCCCAAAGTTCCAACTATATTTGTTCACCTTTTGGATGCAGAAGGCAACTATCAAACAACTGCATTTAAGGGCAGCGATCGAATTGTATCTCGGACTTTCCCAGAATTAACGTTGACCGCAGAACAGGTGATGAATGTTTAAATTAGGTCGATCGACCTAGCTCTGTTATTATCTATAAAAAATCACTGCAAATATGAAAACTGTTTCCGAACAAAAACCTGTTAGTCCTTGGAATTACAAACCTTGGTGGTGTCAGCCTTGGTCGATTCTTTTAACTGGTACGAGCCTGATTTCCGGTAGTTGGTTTTTGTTAAAAACTGTTTGGATAACTGTTTTAGTGGCAATTCCTTTATTGGCTTGGATGGGATTCTTCTTGTTGGTTTGGCCGAGGTTGATGATGTCTGACCCAGTTTTGGATTCCGACGCAGATTAAGTTTTGGCGGTGCGCACCCTGCGCTGCGGGTAAGGTGTGCTGAAGTCCTCGACGCATAACCTCTATATGTAGGGTGCGCAGCGTGCACGGCCGTGCGGGTAAGGTGCGCAGTGCGCACCCTACGTTCAAGTGTTTCGCAGTCTAGGTTTGCGGGTAATAGTCTTGAATGGCTTTCACTTCCATCGGGTGCGATTTGAGCGATCGAATTCCCGCTGCTGTCGCCTTAGCACCGGCTATTGTGGTAATAATCGGGATTTTGTAAGTCAAAGCTGTGCGACGGATGAAAATGCCGTCGGCGCGGGATTCTTCGCCGGAAGGTGTGGTGATAATTAGTTGAATTTTCTCATTCTTGATCGAATCCAACAAATTCGGCCGCCCTTCATGCAGTTTCAATTCCAAATCTACGTCTAAACCTTGCTCTCGCAAAACTTTCCGTGTCCCGTGGGTTGCTACTACTTTGAAACCCAATTCTAAGAATTCTTCGATCACCGGTACAACTGCTAGTTTATCGCGATCGCGCATCGAAACCAACACAGTCCCAAAAAGCGGCATCACTTGACCCGCGCCGAGCTGAGCTTTGGCGAATGCTTTGCCAAAATCCGTGTCAATTCCCATGACTTCGCCAGTCGATCGCATTTCTGGCCCTAACAATGTATCAGTTCCCGGGAACTTCGCAAATGGTAGCACGGCCTCTTTGACGGAAACGTGAATTGGTACAATCTCTTTAGTAAAGCCTAAAGCTTCCAAAGTTTGACCCGACATGACTCGCGACGCCATTTTTGCCAGCGGAACCCCGATCGCCTTGGACACAAAAGGTACTGTCCGAGAAGCCCGCGGGTTAGCTTCCAAAATGAAAACTTCCTCGCCTTGAACGGCAAATTGAATGTTCATCAACCCGATTACTTTCAGAGCTTTTGCTAGTTCTATTGTCTGGCGGCGGATTGTGACTAAAGCAGCGTCGGAAAGCGTTTGGTAAGGGATCGAACAAGCCGAGTCGCCGGAGTGGATGCCCGCTTCTTCGATGTGTTCCATAATACCACCGATCGTGACATTGCCAGTCGCATCGGCGATCGCATCTACATCAACCTCGATCGCATTTTCCAAGAACTTGTCAATTAAAATCGGATGATCTGGTTCTACGTGTACCGCATAAGTCATGTAGCGTTCCAATTCAGCATCGGAATAAACAATTTCCATGCCGCGCCCGCCCAACACATAACTCGGTCGCACCACCACCGGATAACCGATGCGTTGAGCTACAATTAAAGAATCCTCAAAACTCCGCGCCAAACCGTTAGCAGCTTGCTGAATATCCAACTCCCGCAAAATCTTTTCAAATCGCTCCCTGTCTTCAGCAGCATCAATGGAATCCGGCGAAGTTCCCCAGATTTTTGTTTGTACGTCAGGATGATTTTCGAGAGCTTTTTGCAAAGGAATCGCCAATTTTAGCGGCGTTTGTCCGCCAAATTGAATGATTACTCCTTCGGGATTTTCCGCCTCAATGATGTTGAGAACATCCTCTTTTGTTAGCGGTTCAAAATACAGGCGATCGCTCGTATCGTAATCTGTCGAAACCGTCTCCGGATTCGAGTTAACCATAATTGTCTCAAACCCGTCTTCCCCTAGGGAATAGGAAGCGTGACAGCAACAGTAATCAAACTCAATCCCCTGTCCGATCCGGTTCGGCCCGCCGCCTAAAATCATCACTTTGCGCTTGGTAGAAGGCAAAACTTCCGACTCCGGCGCCAGACTGTGAGCCACAGCCGAAATCTTCTTTTCTTCATCGCCCAATTCCGAAATTGCCGCCCCCAGTTCGTAGGTGGAGTAGTAATAAGGTGTAAATGCTTCAAACTCGGCGGCACAGGTATCGACGGTTTTGTAAATCGGGACTACGCCCAACTGTTTGCGGTAAGCGCGGACTTCATCTTCTGATGTTTTGGTGGCGTAAGCAATTTGGCGATCGCTAAATCCCAATTGCTTTATTTCAAACATTGTGTCTTTTGTCAACTGCTTGAGCGCAGTTCGTTTCAAAAACTTCTCGGCTTCGAGCAATTCCTGCATTTTATCTAAAAACCAGGGGTCAATTGCTGTAAGCTCGAAGATATCTTCCACCGACATTCCCATCATCATCGCGTGGCGGACTGTGAAAATGCGATCGGGATTTGGCGTGCGCAATCCGGCGCGAATTTGTTCCAAACTCGGCAACTTTTCCGGTTTGTCGCACCCGAAACCCGCGCGGCCTGTTTCCAATCCGCGCAGCGCTTTTTGGAATGATTCGTTGAAGCTGCGCCCGATCGCCATTACCTCTCCTACTGACTTCATTTGCGTTGTTAGAGTCGGTTCGGAACCGGGGAACTTTTCAAAGGCAAATCGGGGAATCTTCGTCACCACATAGTCAATTGTTGGCTCAAAAGACGCCGGAGTTTTCTTGGTAATATCGTTAGAAATTTCGTCGAGAGTGTAACCTACCGCTAATTTGGCAGCCATTTTGGCAATGGGGAAACCGGTTGCTTTCGAGGCCAAGGCGGAGGAACGAGAAACCCGGGGATTCATTTCAATCACAATGAAATCGCCGTTGACTGGATTGACTGCAAATTGAATGTTAGAACCCCCGGTTTCTACTCCGATTTCGCGGATAATTTTCACCGAAGCATCCCGCAATCGCTGATATTCTTTGTCTGTGAGGGTTTGCGCCGGCGCGACGGTGATCGAATCGCCGGTGTGGACGCCCATCGGGTCGAGATTCTCGATCGAGCAAATAATCACCACATTATCTGCCAAATCCCGCATCACTTCCAGTTCGTACTCTTTCCAACCGATCAAAGATTGTTCGATCAAGATTTGCGATACGGGACTCGCATCAACACCGCCTTGGGCCATTTCTTCAAACTCTTCTTGATTGTAAGAAATGCCGCCTCCCGTGCCGCCCATTGTAAAAGCCGGACGGATAATTAAAGGATAAGTGCCGATTTGGTGGCCGATTGCTTTGGCTTCTTCGAGATTGTTAGCAATTCCCGAAGGGCAAACTGCAACGCCAATTCGCGCCATCGCTTCCTTAAATAGCAGTCTGTCTTCTGCCATTTCAATTGCCGGCAATTTAGCGCCGATCAACTCGACGTTGTACTTTTCCAAAACGCCGTTTTTAGCAACTGCAACTGCTAAATTGAGCGCCGTTTGACCGCCCATTGTCGGCAAAATTGCTTGTGGTCTTTCTTTGGCAATGATTTGTTCGAGAATCGCCGGCGTTAGAGGTTCGATGTAAATGCGATCGGCAGTTTCCGGATCGGTCATAATTGTTGCTGGGTTGGAATTCACCAGCACTACTTCATAACCTTCTTCTCGCAAAGCTTTGCAAGCTTGCGTCCCCGAATAGTCAAATTCGCACGCTTGGCCGATAACAATTGGGCCGGAACCAATGAGAAGAATCTTTTTTAAGTCTTGACGACGGGGCATAGGTTCGTAATTGGTAATTGGACAAGATTAACGATTAACTCGACATTTTGCACCAATTGAGACGAGTCGCAGCCTGAAACTGGCAACTTTCGCAGCTAGGGGAAGCCCCGCCCCGAAGAGTTCGATCGCAAAATGGTGCAACATATCATCAAGTCCAAACTATTTTAATTGTTGTTGGTAATATCGTGTTGTATAATACAAATCGCTTCTTAAAATCGTGTGAGCTTTCCGCCGCTGCGAGCTTAACCTGATGTACAAGGCTTCTGAGTCGATCGTCCGCTCTGTACCACACCTGATAAATCTTTTGATGGGGAAGCAGACAGGATGGCGGTGATACACCACAGGCCAGGATGCGGGTGCCACACCACACATAAATTTGCGCGGCCCGCATCAGCACCGTCTCCTCAACCAAATATCGAGAACACAGGCATCACGGGATCGAGTTATCAGAAAAATTGCGTTTAAAACCTCCCCCTTGTACGGGGACTTTACATTTAGCTCACTTTACATCGGTTGCCAAAAAAAATGCCGCGGTTGGTAAGCTCCAAAACCGGGCAATCATCAGTCATAGCATTTTAGATTTTAGATGGGAATGACTCAGAGGATCGGGGCGGGAGCTTCTAAGTTAGTTGCATTAGTTTTGGGAACTGTTGTCAGCGGCCAATCTCCAATCGAACAAATCGAACATCTCAAATCATCTTACCTTTGTCGATTTTTGATGTAGCTCTTAATTTTTGTACTCGGTTCAGTCAGCCACGGCTCCCATCTTTTGTATTTTACCTTTAGCGTCGAAATAAAATCGGAATTATTTTTGATGCGACTCAGTTCGTCCCTAAACGGTGTCTGAGATAACATCTCCAGCCATAATTTATTAGGTTGCGGGCTTTCCCAAGGCTTCGGACTAGAGATAAAGTGCATCACTCTAGTAGACATATCATCTGTGTCGGGATTGTTCCATATCTGCTCTAATCGCTTCCACCTTCCCGCCAAAACAGAATTTGATGTACCCTGATCGCAATCGCACCAAAGGTTAATCCGAGCATTATCGAGCATTTTTTCTGAGAGATTTTCTTGCTCCCAAAGCTTGAGATTAAAAACTAAAAGACCTGCATTAAAATAAGGCTTTTTATCGGCCGGATTGTTAGGATTTCCCCAGACATTGAGCGCTGCTGCTACCGGCATTCCTTCAAAGTCTAAGTTCCACAGCGGATCTAAACTTCCCAGAACAATCATGTCACTGTCGAGCCAAATCAGCCTGTCTTTGGCCTTTGTATATTTCTCCGGTTCCAATCTCGCGTAAGTCAGCTTAGAACCCGAGAGGGAAAGCAGTCCCCCGTAATTCGGCTTAACTTCTTCCCATTCAATCTCATATTTGCAGCAATTTTGCAACTGTTTTCTTTGCTGTGTATTTATACCTGTCGATACCACGGTAATGCTGACGGGCAAGTTTGGATCTTCAGTGATATTGAGTTCTATGGATTTCAGCAGCGCTGCTATCCCCAAAATGTAATTTTGATCGCCAATAATGGATACGTTCATTCCACTGATGGGTTGTAGTGTATATAAAACAACCCTAACATAATTCTTTTGAATGTCAAACCCGATCGCCAATTCCCAAAAATTGGCAGAAACAAAATTGCCGGCCAGCCCAAAGCTTTAACACTCCGACGGCTATTTCTCAGGCTGTGCGCAGCCTACAATTCCCTGTATGAGGCAATTTTTCATGCTTGTGACCGCTAAGGACACCGCGTCGGGACGCTCATCATTTTGGCGGCCGCCGACAGCAGGACACAGCGGGCTGGGGACTGCAAATCCCACTATGTAAAGTTTGTGTATAGTTTTTAACACCTATTTCGGGTCGGCGATGACAAACAGCCGCGCTGCTTGTGGTTGGGATCGTCTGTTTTGCGTTGAAATTGCAGGCTCCGAACCGGCTAGCAGCCACGTTCCACAATAAATACTGGGATTGATTTTTGAGCTACTATTTAAATGCAGGACAGCTTACTGCTGAGTCGGAGTTGGAACGATCCTGTTGGTTGGCGCAGCCTCGGTACGGCGGGCTGCACTAACGGACGATCGCTCCGCAGCGATGAATTCCTGTGAGAGAATATAGTCTGCTGGTTTTTAGTGTTATTCTGGGAAAATCGAAAAACCCAGCCGCCGCCAACCGCAAGACCGATCGCAGCGGCTACAGAGAGTGTTAAAATTCTGCAACAACTTCCCCCTCATCTCCCCCTCATCTCCCCCTCGCCTCCCCCTCGCCTCCCCCTCCCCCACTCTCCAACCGATTAGATGAGAGAAGACGGCGAGTAACAGGTAAAATGTAAAATCGTTCCAAAACCATAAAATCAAAAATCTAAAATACACATATGCCTAGAACTCAAGTGCGAATATTCCGTGCACCTGCTACTAGACGGCGACCATAGCAATTTTAGATTTGAGATTTTAAATTGTCGTACAACAACTCTCCCATCTCCTATGCCTAGAACTCCCAGCGAATATTCCGTACACCTGCTGCTAGACGGCGGCCACCGCGAAGAAATCCGTTTTGCAACGTTGCAAGATTTTCAACTGTGGTACAGCAAAACTCTGGTTCCGAAACAAGATTCGTCAGAATTTCTCAATGTCCCGATTAAAAATATTCAAGGCGAATACATGGTGGTTAGGCCTGCAAGCGTTCTGGGAATTCGAGTAGAACCAATATTTAGTTCTAGCATCGAGCGCTATGATGAATGATCGACTAGGAAAACTATCAATTGAGTAGGAAAGATTGCAAGTTGAGCAAGATTTTTCGTTATCGGCTATTAGCGATCGCCTGTTGCGTTTTGGCGATCGCATTTTCTGTTCCCGCGATCGCAGTTCCGGCGCTACAACCAATTAGTGTAAGTCAATTACAACCGAGTGAGTTGGAGTCGATCGCCTTTGACGCTCAAATCTGGGGCGAAAATGGCAAACCGGGGGACAAGCAATTGCTGTTAAAGTCGATCGACCACAGCCTTGGTTATCTGGGTACATCGGCCGCTGGAAGTGCTTACAGCCGCTATCCGGTAGCAGGTATTACGCGCGATCGAGTCAGGCGATCGCTCGATCGATTCCGCGAATTAGTTGTCAGTTCCACAACTGCAACACAACTCCAAGAATCTGTCAAGCGGGAATTTGTGTTTTATAGGTCGATCGGCAAAGACAACAAAGGCACAGTTGCATTTACAGGTTATTTCGAGCCGACTTACCAAGCGTCTCGCACGCCTAATTCCGAATACCGTTATCCCCTGTACAAGGCGCCGCCCAACCTCGGTTCTTGGCAGAAACCTCACCCGACTAGATTGGATTTGGAAGGTGCGGATGCTTTGCAGGGAAGCAAAGGATTGCTGCGGGGATTAGAATTAGTTTGGTTGCGCGATCGCTTCCAAGCATTTCTCGTCCACGTCCAAGGTTCGGCGAAGTTGCAACTAACAGACGGCGGTGTAATGACAGTCGGTTTTGCGGGAAAAACCAGTCAGAGTTATACAGGAGTTGGGCGAGAATTAGTTAAGGACGGCAAGTTTACTTTAGATCAGCTAACATTGCCGAAACTCAACGAATATTTTAGCAATTTTCCGGCAGAGATGGACAAGTATTTGCCGAAGAATCAAAGCTTTGTGTTCTTCCAGGATACTAAGGGTGCACCTGCTACCGGCAGCATTGGAGTGCCCGTAACTGCCGAAAGGTCGATCGCCACCGACAAAGCTTTAATGCCCCCCGGCGCGCTAGCATTAATTAGCACGAAACTGCCCTATCCCAATGCAGCGGGGAAACTCGAACAAAATGCCGTGAATCGGTTTGTTTTGGATCAGGATACGGGCGGTGCAATCAAAGGCGCGGGCAGAGTTGACGTATTTATGGGCACGGGAAACTCGGCGGGCGATCGGGCTGGTTATATCAACTCTACTGGAGAACTGTATTATCCGCTATTAAAGTAGAGTAATGCGATCGAGCTCATTCAAATTGTCTGGTGCGTCAGTCGATAAAAAATCAAATATGAACGATAAAACTCAGGCTGACGCACCCTACTTTATCTATTAAAGTAGGATCTTCACGAGTTGCCAGAAACCGGGTTTTTATCAAAAATATTCGCAAGCATCGATAGATTAGGAAAAACCCGGTTTCTTCGATATTCACCAGCGGCCAGCAACCGAGTTT